>JAFZGF010000030.1 GCA_017555565.1 Oscillospiraceae bacterium | reverse complement strand
TAATTATATCACACACATTTCCGTTTGTCAACAACTTTTTTCTACTTTCTACAAGTTTTTCCAAACTTCTTTGTGTATTTCGCTATCCCTCTCAGAACAGCTTATTTATTATACCACACTTTCACAGTTTGTCAACTACTTTTTTATTCTTTTTTCGTTTTCTTCCTGCTATCTGTGGCACGCTCTCTTGAGCGTTCCTGTATTATATACCTACTTCTTCCCTTTGTCAACACTGTTTTTCTAAATACAGCACTCTATACAAAAAGTAGACTCCCGCACCTTTTTATATGCGCATTGTAGACAGTATAGACTTAATACAGGATCTGCAGCAGGTTACTATCTGAATTTAATTGTCAGTACCCCTTCTTTTCTTTTCAGATTATTTATAAGAGTTTGGGCACGCTCCATACCTTTTACATGAAACTCTATAAAGGCCGCATCTCCTTCACCTTCCACCACCGCTTCTGCATGGTCTATGCTTACTTCCCAGCCACGAAGATATTCCAGTATATCAAAAAACAGCTTACTATCTTTGTTGAGTGTAACAGATATGTGATATGTCTGGGATTTGCGGTCAATTCTTTTGGAGATATGATCCATAACAAACAGTGCTGAAAACACAAGAACCGTTGTAAACAATGCAAGACTATACCAACCGAAGCCAATTACCAACCCAATGCAACCTACGCTCCATACTGTAGCGGCAGTTGTAAGGCCTTTGATATTTGAATCTGAATGCACAATGGTGCCTGCACCAAGGAAACCTATGCCGGTGATAACCTGCTGAGCCAGACGAGGGTCTGCAATCATACCGTACAGCTGAAAAGTTTCTGCCACCATAGCTTTGGACAGCATCATAATCGTTGTGGCAGATACGCAAACCAACACATTGGTGCGTATGCCCAATGGATGCCCTTTTGTCTGTCTTTCAAAACCTATAATCGCGCCTACAGCAGTTGCAAATAAGAGGCGCATTGCCATCTGCATACCAGTAACCATAAATTCTCCTTTTAATAATATACATATTTATATCCTTAAACACAGAACGCCACCGGGTGTGGTGGCGAACTGCGCTTCTCTGGCAAAGAAAGGATAGGGTGAGGTAAACCCTTGAAAAACTTATTGCTCTTCACAATATAAGTTTATCTGCTATTTTTTGTTTTCGAATCTGTCCACCACTTTTTTCAAGCCTTCGATAACTTTTACATTCTGTGGGCAGGCTCTTTCGCATTTACCACAGCCGATACACCGGCTGGCCTTTGGCATAAGGTCTGTCATATTTCTATAATATGTTTCGTTATTGGATTTGTTTTTGGTAAATGCCAACTGGTCATTGTTATAAAGTCCAAAGTATTTAGGAATAGGAATTCCTGCAGGACAGCCATCTACACAGTAGCCACAAGCTGTGCAAGGGATTACCGCTGCCTGGTTGAAGATATCAAGAACCTTACCCAGTGTTTCGTAATCCTTTTCTGTATATGACTGGAAGTTTTCCATATATGATGTATTGTCATCAACCTGTTCGTAGTTGCTCATACCGGAAAGAACTACTATTACATTTTCAAGGCTGGCAGAAAATCTGATAGCCCATGATGGAACAGACAGTTCTGGATGTTCTGCTTTCATAATTTCCACAGCTTCAGGTGGCAGATTTACAAGTGTACCACCTTTAACAGGTTCCATTACAATAACAGGTTTATTATATTTTGTTGCTACTTCGTAGCATTTTTTTGCCTGCACAGATGGGTTTTCCCAGTCGATATAGTTAATCTGCAACTGGATAACATCAACATCAGGCCATGTGAGAATCATTTCTTCCAGCAAATCCGGCTGACCGTGGAAAGAAAAACCTATTTTCTTTGCTTTGCCTTCAGCCCTTTTCTGTTGCATATATTCATAGCAACCGAATTTTTTAGCTTTTTCAAAGCGCTCAGCATTCATTGCATGCATAAGATAAACATCAAAATAATCAACACCGCAATATTCCAGCTGTTCGTTGAAAATTCTGTCGTTATCTTCCGGACCGGTAAGAATGGCCATTGGCAGTTTGGTACAAAGCTGAAAACTGTCTCTTGGGTATCTTTCTACCAATGCTTTACGGATAACATGTTCGCTCTGTTTCTTGTGGTAAACATATGCTGAATCAAAATATGTAAATCCACGCTGCATAAACAGATCAGTCATTTTAATAACCTGCTCCAGATCTACAGTAGATGCATCATTTGCATCTGTCAGCGGTAATCTCATAAAGCCAAAGCCAAGTTTTTTCATATAACAAACCTCTTGTTGTAATTAATATTCTATAATACCAAACCGGCGGCCCGATGGGTGGGCCGCCAATCTGGCAACTTTTATAAATAAGGCGGGGATAGCAAATTAATTAAATAATAATCTATGTGCCTTTACCTGTCGTCACTGCTTGAGTGCAGAGAGACAATGTAAAATCATTATTTATAGAATGCAGCTGTTTCTGTTTCCATTGTAGCAACTGCGTCTGCTGGTGTTTTGCCGTTGATGATACATTCCTGTACCTGACGACCTACAACATTGTCTTTAACTTCAACGTATGTTGGGTCAAATGGCATTTCAACAAAGTATTCCAGCTGACCTACAGCGATATCCAGGTATGGATACTGAGCCAGTTTGTCCTGGTATACTGCAGAATTCAGAGCTGCATCGGAAGTTGGGAGGTAACCTGTACCTGCAGCGAATTTACCAGCAACGTCGCCGGAGCAGAGGTATTTCATAAATTTCCATGTTGCTTCAACTTCAGCTTCGGATTTGCCTTCGAATGCTACGATGTTGGAACCGCCTGGGATAGCTGCGTAGTTTGTGAGTTTTGGAATGTAAGCAACGCCTACTTCAAAGTCAGAGTTGTCTACAAGACCTCTGTACTGTGCGGAAGACTGCATGATGATGTTACACTGACCAGCCATAAATGCGTTTCTCAGAGCAGAGTTGGATGCATAGTCTTCACCTTCTGGAATGAATGCAGAGTTGTCTGCCAGCATATCAAGCCAGAGCTGCAGTGGTTTTTCGCCAGCTTCGCCAGCAAAGCCGATGCCGTTACCAGCGTCGTTGTAAACCTGACCGCCAGCTGTGAGCATCATAGCAAGGTAGTACCAGGAGTCGCCCAGGGAGATGCCGTAGCCTTTTGCGCCGTCTTTTGTAACAGCTTTAGAAGCATTGCGCAGTTCTTCCCAAGTAGCTGGAGCTGTTTCGAAGCCAGCTGCTTTCAGAGCGTCAACGTTGTAGTACATAACTGGGCAGCTTCTGCCGTTTGGCAGAGAAACCAGTTTGCCGTCGTACCAAGAGAAGTCCATAACGCCATCATACATGTCTGCTGCGTCAAATGTGTCGTCAGCTTCATCGTATGGTTTGAGGTCAACCAGCAGGCCTTCTTCTGCATAGAAACCTACACGTGTGATTTCGATCTGTGCAACATGTGGTGCAGATTCGCCTGAGCCAGACAGTGCAGCCTGCAGTTTTGCGCCTGCAGCGTTGTAGTCGCCCTGGTAGATGCAGTTAACGATTACTTCGTCCTGGGAAGCGTTGAATTCTTTTACGATTTCGTCAACGAGTTCGCCTGTTGCGCCACCCATTGAGTGCCAGAAGTCGATTGTTACTGGGCCATCTGGTGTTGTGTCTGCGTTTGAACCGCCACCGCAAGCTACCATTGAAAATGCCATAACAGCAGCCAGCACGAGTGCTAAAAGTTTTTTCATAGTGTTTTTCTCCTTTTGTTTTTTATATGAACCCGGAATTTACGCCGGTTATTCATTGATGAGTTCGCGGATTACACGGCCCTGTGCTGTAGGAACTTCTACATCCAGGACTGCCATCCATGTAGGTGCGTGGTCGATAAGATGTCCTTCTTCTACTACAACACCTTTTTTAATCTGTGGGCCAGCCATAAAGAATGTTGGCCAAGGACCTTTTGTTGGCATATGACCGTGTGCTGAAACGGAGATTTTGTAGTCTGTGGAGTCTGTAGGCATAATCATTGGTTCAACACAGAGATTACCGAAAGATGTACCTGGTCTGCCTTCGATTGCATAATCAAATGGGCCTTCCAGATGCCATACTTCTTTGAGAGTCTTTTTATCCACTACCTGTTCACAGCCCAGACTTTCGTCTGCAACCATTTGGGCCATAATTTCTTCCACCTGTTTTCTCACTGCTTCATCAGCAGGGTCTGCAAGGACCACGTGAGTTGACAGACCTGCTGAGTGGCAGTAGGCCTTCCAACTTTTAACCAGATTGTTTTCATCCAGTTCTATAAGGCCTTTCTGGCGGAGAATTACATTAGGATTAAAAACCTGCTTTACTGGCATATGACCGTGGTCACCAAATACTGCAAAGTTTGTTTCTTCGTAAAGTCCAAGACGTTTCAGCTGTTCAACTATGCGACCAAAACGTTTGTCACATTCGATAAGTGCCTGGTATGCTTCTTCAGACCAAGTACCGTTGGAGTGACGTGCGTGGTCAAGGAATGACAGGTGAAGCATAATTACTTCAGGCTGATGTTCTTCAATAACTTCCTGCAGACAGCAAACACCAAATTCATCCAGTTCTGGCTGGTATTTCCAGCGAAGAAGATGTTTGTATTTGTCGTAAAGAGGAATAATTTCAGGAGAGCAAACAGTGATAAATCTTGGACGACCATCACCGTCTGGTTTATCTGACCAGATTTCTGGAATGTTGAATTCAATTTTTGGATCAGCACCAGTTACAGGCCAGTTTACAACACTGAAGCGGTAGCCTTTTTCTGTAGCATAGTCGATGAGAGTAGGAACTTTCAGTTCTTCTCTTCTCCAATGCCAGTCTGGGAAGCGTTTGTCGATTTCTACCTTTTCATTATGATAGATACCATGCACGTCTGGGTAGCAACCAGTCAGCATTGTAGCGTGTGCTGCATAAGTCATAGCTGGGTATACAGACTGCATTCTTTTCACCTGTGAACCATTCTGCAGAATGTCATACAGGTATGGGCAGTCTTTCAGCCATTCCATATCTTCGTAAAACAGAGAGTCTACGGATAAGATAAATAAACGTTTCATATTTCTGCTCCTTATTTAATACCGGAATATACAAATGCATTTCTGATTTTCTTGCTTGCAACAATGTAAAGACCAAGCATTGGGAGAACCAGCAGCAGGTTACCTGCCATAATAACGTTCCAACGAGCCAGTGTTTCAGAGTCTTTAAGCAGAGTAATACCGATTGGAAGTGTACGAACGAGGTCGTTGTTTGTCATAATCAGTGCCCAGAAGTAGTTGTTCCAGTTGGAGATAAATGACAGCAGACCAATTGTTACAAGAGCAGATTTAACCATTGGCATCATAATTTTGAACATAATTTTCAGATCGCTGGCGTTGTCAAGGCGGGCAGCTTCGATAATTTCGGAAGGAACCTGCATAAAGTACTGACGCAGCATAAAGATACCGAATGGGTTGGAGATAAATGGGAGAATCAGTGATGCATAGCTGTTGATAAGACCTGCTTTGTTGAACATAAAGTAAACAGGAAGGAATGTCAGCTGCATAGGAATCATCTGTCCAAGCAGAACCAGACCGAATACCAGTGGTTTTGCTTTATAATCATATTTTGCAAGGCTGTATGCGCAAGGTACGATGATGAGATACTGAAGAAGAACTACTGATGTACATACAATCAGAGAGTTTTTCAGATAAGTATCTACTGGAATTGTTTTGAAAACTTCTGCAAAGTTGCCCCACTGCAGTTTTTCTGGCCACAGAGTAAGTGGCACCCGCATTGTTTCTTTCAGAGTCTGGAATGCTGTAGAAATCATCCAGAAGAATGGGAATGCAATTATAAGGATAAGCAGAATTTTAAAGAAAGCATCTGCAAATGTTTTTACTTTATCAAGAGTTTTGTTCTGTGAATACATATTTTTCCCCCTTACTGGTAATGTACACGTTTTTTACCAACCAGGAACTGTACATATGTAACAACACATACGAACAGCAGCAGTACCATACCTGCAGCACAAGCCTGACCAGGTTTACCATAGCTGTATGCAAAGTCATAGATGTAGTAAACCAGTGTGTTTGTAGAGTTTACAGGGCCACCGCCTGTCATAATGCTTACACTGTCGAATACTTTGAAGGAAGCGATAACAGCAACAACGGATGTGAACAGGATAGTTGGTGAAATCATAGGAAGTGTGATTTTGAAGAAAGTTCTCAGCGGTGGTGTGTCATCCATTTCAGCTGCTTCGTATACAGAAGTTGGAATATTCTGCAGTGCAGCCATAATCAGAAGAACATAATAGCCAAGACCTTTCCAAACGCTTACCAGTGAAACAGACAGAAGAGCTGTTTTTGGAGAAGCAAGGAATGAATATGGTTCAAAACCGAGAGCAGTCAGAACTACATTGAGAAGGCCGTTCTGGGAATCCATCAGCCACAGAAACAGTGTAGAAACTGAAACCATGGAAATGATGTGTGGTGTGAAAATAAATGTCTGTGCAATGCTGTTCAGTTTGGAATTGCGTTTGCCGTTAAGCCATACTGCAATAACGATAGCCAGCACCATTGTGAGACCTACAGTAATAACCGTGTATATAGCTGTGTTCATCAGAACCTGATGAAAGTCTGTGGATTCAACCAAAGCTTTATAGTTATCAAAACCTACAAATTTAGGATTTCTTGAAATAACACTGCCGCCGAAAAGTGAGCGGTATGCCATATAAAACAGTGGATAAACTGTAAATGCAAACAGGAGAACGATAGCAGGCATAGCCATCAGGTAGCCCATCAGTTTCTCTCTTTTTACGTTCCGTCCTGCTACTCTCTCGATTTCAGGCTTTTTCTTAGCTTTTGTTTTAGCCATTATTTGTTACCTCCAAATACGCCGGCGATGATATCTTTCAGTTCAGCAGTAAATGGAATTCTGTATGTATCAGCACCGAACAGGTACATATTGTCGTATTCAACACCGAATTTCAGTTCTGTGTCTACTGGCATATCAACATCTGTTTTTGCCATAATTGTGCCGTAAGCTGTTTCCAGTGAGTAGATGATTTCAGCACCCAGCATTTCTCTTGTAGCAATTTTTGCTGCGATGTTGATACCGTTTTCAACTTCGTACATACGTACTTTTTCTGGGCGGAAGCCAAGTTTGATTTCGTTTGGCAGGTGACCGTCGATGATGTTTGTCTGTGGTGAACCTACAAACTGTGCTGTATAAATGCAGTTAGGGTTGTGATACAGCTCTGCAGGGCTGGACTGCTGGATGATTTTGCCTTTGTCCATCAGAACGATGTCGTCAGCCATAGACATAGCTTCAACCTGGTCATGTGTTACGTAAACGAATGTTGTGCCCATTCTTTTATGCATATTGATAAGTTCAACACGCATTGCACCACGGAGTTTAGCGTCAAGGTTTGACAGAGGTTCGTCCATCATAAATACTTTTGGTTCTTTAACCATAGCTCTTGCCAGAGCAACACGCTGACGCTGACCGCCGGAAAGGTTAGCTGGCATTCTGTCAAGGTAAGGGGTAAGACCAACAATATCGCTTACTTCTTTAATACGTTTTTCGCGCTCTTCTTTTGGGATTTTTTTGTTAATAAGACCGAATTCGATGTTATCTTTTACAGTCATTGTTGGGTAAAGAGCGTAGTTCTGGAAAACCATTGAAATATCACGTTTACCAGGTGCTACATCGTTTACTCTTTTACCGTCGATCAGAATATCGCCGTCAGTAATTGTTTCCAGACCTGTTATCATACGCAGAGTTGTGGATTTACCGCAACCTGATGGACCTACCAGTACTGTGAAAGAGCCATCTTTGATTTCCAGGTTCAAGTTCTCGATTACTACGTCGTCACCGTAGGCTTTTTTAACATTTTTTAAAGAAATTGAACTCATTGTTTGTTATCCTCCTGCTTATATTCAAATAGTATAATCGCTAAAAATTCCTTAATCTATAAGTTATATTTTTTCTGTATATTTTTCTTTAAGTTTTTTAAGTTTATCTTCATCAATACCAATTCTCTGTGACAGGAATGTTTCAATGCTGCCATACTTTGTCTTGATACCCTCAAAAAAGCTTTCCATATACGCCCAGTCTACTGATTCAAGGATTCTTATTTCCTCAATCCGTATATCGCTGGCTTTTTTTACCTTCATCATATCCAGAACTGTTTCGCGGTGCTGCCGGTTTTGAATATTTGTATATAGATAATCTTCTTTTATAGTTTCCATATCTGCACCCAGTGCATATAGCATCAGGCCACCTGTTACGCCTGTGCGGTCTTTACCTGATGTACAGTGCCATATAAATGAACCATCTTCAAGGTCCAGCATCATATCAAAAAAGTCTTTGATTCTGTCAGCACAGTACTCATCAGCTGCCATCTGTCCATACATGCCTTCCAGCAGGCCTTTTGCACCACCATTTTTATGCAGATTTTCTGCACGAATAATTGCTCTGTCTATAGGATCCATGCCGTCATCCTGGCGGGAAATACCATCAAGCTCCCCTGGAATGATGGAAATCTGCTGATATACCGCACCTTCAACTTCTATATCTGGATATTCACTGGCCTCCCGATTGTTTCTCAGGTCTATAATCTTTGTAACGTGCCAGATATCTTTCAACTGTCTTCTGTCATCCACAGTCAGATTAGACAATCTGCCTGTTCTGATTATTTTACCGTGTTTTACAACTCTGTTGTTTTTCAGCGGCAGGCCACCCAGTTCGCGGGCATTCAATACACCTTGCAGGTGCAAAATTCTGTTTGAGTTAATCATAAAAAACCTCAAAAATCATAAACAAAAACCACATAATATTCTTATGTGGTGCCGGAAATGCATAACTCCTTATGCTTGAGTATAGAAAAAACGATAATTGTATGTAAATCGTCAATTTTTTTACTATTTTTACAATACAAACATATCACTTTGTCTGAATATAGTCAATATATTTACTATTATTTTGTTGCAATCGATAAATTGGAAATGTTTCATTTATGCACCTTATCCAAAATTATATTGTGTACATTATTTATTTAACAAAAAAACTTTACTTTTAAACTTATTTTATGTTAAATCATTGACAAATAATAGGTGCTTTTTTTGTATATTTTAATATTGAAAAGAAAATCCAAAAATGATAGTATAGTAAATAGATTTACTATATTACAGCTGATAATATATAATTGATTTATCAACACTTTGGAGACTTTAATGAAAAGTGAACCTCTTGAACTTGCCCGCAGCATATCCATTTCTGCTGAAAAAATTAAAAATTATACTGTACTTTTTTCCAAAATGGATGACTTGTCCCATAATGAAATGCTTATTGTAGAATATCTCTCTGAGCATGGTGATTCTTTACAAAAAGATATCGCTACTTACCATGCCATATCAAAACAGACGATCAATATTTCTGTTAAGACATTGATGAATGAAGGATATATCACTTTTTACCAATCTCCTGACAACAAGAAAGAAAAGCTTCTGAAACTTACAGATAAAGGCAATGTTATAAAAAGATATTCTCTTATCAAGCGTTCAAAACGGCACAACGAGATAATCAGTACCTTCGGGCTGGAAAAAGCTATTATGCTGGAACATCTTCTGAAAGAGTATGAAAGCATTATGGGTATAATCACAAATGAAGCTGTGGCCAAACACAACGAAAAGATGAATAGATTACGAATTCTTGAAAAGAATGAAATCGAAGCCTGGGAAGGCAACAGACAAGGTTTTTCAAAATAATAATAGTTTCGTTTTATTAATTATTATTTTAGAGCAGCAATGTGAAATCTAAAAGTCAAGTTAAGTAAAATTTGAGTCAAAAAAACCTTGCCAGGTTTATACCTGGCAAGGTTTTTTTATAGAATAACAAACCAACCCGAATCTATCACCTAATGGTATAAGATTCGGATTGGTTTGTTCTGGCTCCCCAAGGAGGCAGCGTAGCTACAGTAATGGTTTTGCCGCAGGCAAAAACGCGAGCTTGTCCTGCAAGCGTAGTGGACTCGCCGCAGCAGGCGGCCGCGGACTAACCAACAACCATTCAGGTTGTTGGTTGCGACTTCTGCTATTGTGGTAATAATAGTTATACAGTCGCCGTCCTCGTGTGCCCTTTAGGGTAGTTCTCGTCCAACTACAAACAAGGTATGTATTTGTGCTAACTCTGGACGTTGGAAGCACGGTGCCAAGAGCCTCGCTACGCTCGGTTGCACCTTTGCACACCCCACTGCGGTGGGGCGTCGCCTTTTTGCGGGCCACGGCGGGAAAAAGACCATTCAGGTCTTTTTCTTTTTCCGCCTT
>JAFZGF010000029.1 GCA_017555565.1 Oscillospiraceae bacterium | reverse complement strand
TTCATCCGCCACTGGCGGCGGTCGACTCCGTCACCCACGTTTTGGTTACTTTTGGCACCAAAAGTAACGCCAGCGCAGCGTAAAAAAGAGTTTGTGCTTGCACCATAGCAAAGATTCTTCGACTCGTTTCACTCGCTCAGAATGACAAAACAATAACCTGTGTGGTTTTACAACGGGCGGATAATATCCGCCCCTACACGCTATGTGTAAAATATAAAATTTTGCGGGACGATGTGGGCATCGTCCCCTACGTTATATATATCATCAACGGTTTGTCAAATCCCAATTTGTATAACAGCCATAAATCCGTATAATACTTTTTGCCACACAATTTCAAAACAAAAACCTCCCTGGGAGATTTCTCCCTGGGAGGTTTTATAATTCTATAATTCAGTTTAATCTATCACAACGCCGGTGTCATAGCTTTTATTGCCTATATCTTCCATTAAATCGCCCAAAGTGTATATACCCTTGAAGTATTCCAGGCCGATGTTGATACATTCTGCCGCCAGATAATCTGCACGGAGAAGGATATTATCCAATGTTTCTATGCTGTATAGGCCTGCGGCTTCGTTTTTCCAGAATGGAAAGTCCGGTATATCCCTTACACAAGGCTGCATATGGCTCATAACAAAGCCTTCGCTGAATTTCAGCCCCTTTTCTATAAGATAGGCCAGTGGGAATTTCATCTTTGTTGGTGAATAGAAAAAACCTTTTACAAATTTGAAATCCTTGAAAGCCTGCATATATTCACTGCGGGGATAGATGTGGTCTTCATATGTGGCGTCAACCGCTTTTTTAAGCAGTGCCACAACCTGATTCATAGCCATCTTACTGAGTTCAGGGCAGTACTTATTTACTGCCGCCGCATAGTCGCCGTCTTCTTCCATACTCAGCTTACTGTCCAGGGCGCTTTCAAAAAATCCGTGTCCTGCAGGAATATTGAAAGGTGAGCCATAAAGTTCGGTAATATAATTTACAAAGGGGTGCAGGGTGGAATCCAGGGAATAATGGCACAGAAAACCCAGACAGTAGTCTTTCTGACTGTCTGTCTGCGCAAAGCGAAACAGATTTTTCAGAAACAGACCTGTCTTTTCACGGTGCATCAGATGGCCCAGGTCTGCCAGGTTGTACATTCGCATAGGGTTGTACATCTGGTAGCAGAACAGCGGGTCTGGTCCGTTTGCCCCCATTATAAAACTGTTTATATCGCGTGGTGTGTAATCCGCGATTTTCAAAGCATTTCTTGCGTTATGCTGATGTGCAAAGTTGTCTGCCATTTTCAGCCTTCTTTCATAGGGTTAATTTGTGGTTTGTCTGTCTTTCACTCTTGGGAAGACAAAGAAGAAAAGAACTGCGCCTGCCATAAATATCAGCAGTACGCTGAGAACGCCCCAAGGTGAAGCCTGCCGGCTTACTGCATCAAGAACTTCTGCAGGGGCGCTGGTATCAATGCCCATTTTATCCATTATTCTCTGCTGAGCAAAGGCTGTGGTCCAGCCGAAAAGTGTAGGGCCCATAATTGCAGAGAATTTACCGAAAATATCATAGAAGCCGAAGAACTCGCCGCTGCGGTCTTTGTCTGGAATAAGTTTGCCGTACATACTGCGGCTGAGGGACTGTATGCCGCCCTGGCTGGTGGCTATCAGCACAGCCAGAACCCAGAACTGCCAGGCACTGCGCAGGAAGAAACCGAATACGCAGATAAACATATACATACAGATACCAAAGCAAATCATCGCCCTTGTGCCGTATTTTTCGCTGAGTTTTATATACATCAGCGCAAAAGGCAGGCCAAGCACCTGTGTCAGCAACAAAGCCAGCATCATCTGTGTGGAATCAATACCCAGGGATGAGCCGTAGATTGTGGACATATGGATAATGGTGTTTACACCGTCAATGTAAAAGAAGTACGCCAGCAGGAACACAAACATCTTTTTGTTTGCAAAAATTTCCTTTGCAGTAGCCCCCAGACCTTTCATAGCCTGACCCACAGCACCTTTGTGGTATTCCACGCCGTTTTTCTGATGAACATTTTTAAACAGCGGAATGGAAAACACCGCCCACCACACAGCTGTCAGGGCAAAGGCAACTGTCAGACATGTGGTCATTGGCAGACCGATAAGGTTCATCACAAGGAAAATCACCAGCGGTATAGTACTGCCACCAATGTAACCCATACCATAACCCATTGTGGACACTTTGTCCATTCGGTCATCGCTTGTAACATCTGGCAGGAATGAATCGTAATAAACATTCGCTCCCGCGTGGCCGATACTGCAGATTATGTACAATGCAAGTATAATCAGCCCGGTTTTTTCACTGCCTGCAGGGGAAGCAACATCCATCTGCGGTGTGAATGCCAGCAGTGCGCAGGACAGTACACCCACAGCAAGAAAAGCAGAAAACAGCTTTTTGCGCATACCCTTGAAGTCACCCAATGCCCCCAGCAAAGGCGCCAAAAGAGCGCATACCAGCATGGCAAAGCTGGTGCCGTAGCCCCATCTGTTGATGGCGGCTGTACTGTTTGCGCTTATTGTGTCATAGAAAATAGGAAGAATTGTTACGATGATAACACTTTCGGCACTGTTGGCCCAGTCGTACATCATCCAGCTTTTTTCTTCCTTTGTAAAGCCTTTCAGAAAATTCATTATATCTCTCCTTAATATAGGGTATATCCTATATTATTTTAACATTATTATGTCAAATAATCAATTTGTAAATGGTGAAAGCAAAATTACTAAATTTGC
The DNA here is from genome assembly GCA_017555565.1 of Oscillospiraceae bacterium. Lineage (GTDB taxonomy): Bacteria > Bacillota > Clostridia > Oscillospirales > Ruminococcaceae > RGIG3102. The sequence continues at coordinate 18,315 of JAFZGF010000029.1, read as the reverse complement.
CGAATACATTTATACTTATAGTCAATAGTATTTTTACATAAAAAAATGTATTATAAAAACAGAATAAATGTTTACACCCGAAAGGAGAAAACTATGAAGAATCGTATCAATGAAATCCTTGAAAGCAAAAGAAAATATTTCACAGACATTGCCGACTATATCTGGGCCAACCCAGAGCTGGCATACAGAGAATTCAAATCTGCAAAAGCGCTGAAAGACGCAATGGTTGAATGCGGATTTGAAGTTACCGAAAATCTGGCAGGTATCGAAACAGCTTTCAAAGGTCAGTTTGGCTCCGGCCACCCTGTAATTGGCTTCCTTGGTGAATTTGACGCTTTGGCAGGTCTTTCCCAGGAATCACTCAACCCTGAAAAATGCCCTATCGTACCTGGTGCACCTGGCCACGGTTGCGGCCACAATGCCATCGGCACTGGCTGTCTGGCAGCTGCAGTTGCTATGAAAGAACTGATGGAAGAATACAAACTGCCTGGTACAGTTATCGTTTATGGCTGTCCTGCAGAAGAACAGGGCTGTGGCAAATCCTTTATGACAAGAGAAGGCGTGTTCAGCGAACTGGACGTTGCCCTTGCACCACATCCAAGTGATTCAAACAACATTATGGGTGTTTCAATGCTGGCAAATATCCAGGCTGAATTCACATTCTACGGTCAGGCAGCCCACGCTGCTGCCAACCCGGACAAAGGCCGCAGTGCTCTTGACGCCGCTGACCTTATGATCGTTGGTGTACAGTTCCTGCGCGAACACATCGTTCAGGAAGCAAGAATCCACCACGCATACATCGATGCTGGCGGTACTTCCCCTAACGTTGTGCAGGCACAGGCAAAACTGCTGTTCTACATCCGCGCACCAAAAGGCTACCAGGTAAAAGAAATCTTTGCACGCGTACAGGATGTTGCAAAAGGCGCGGCAATTATGACAGGCACAACCTGGAAATGTGAAATCAAATCCGGTATGACAGACCTGCTGAACAACGATGTACTGGGCAATGTATCCGCAGAAGCCTGGGCTGAAATTGGCGAAACACAGTTCAGCGAAAAGGCATACGAAGTAGCAAAACTGCTGGCACCTGCAGTAGGCAATCCAGAAGCAAAAGACGTTCTGGACAAATCTGTGCCTAAATATGTGCGCATCCCAGTTGCAATACCTGGTTCCACAGACGTAGGCGACGTTTCCTATGTGGTACCTACAGTAATGTATATGTATGCCGCTGAAACAAAAGGCACACCTGGTCACTCCTGGCAGCTGGTGGCACAGTCCGGCACAGAACTGATGCACGACGGTATGATGCACAATGCCAAAGTTATGGCTCTGGTTGGTATGAAACTGATGCAGAACCCTGAACTGGTAAAACAGGCAAAAGAAGAATTTGACTCTTACGATGTTGAATACGACTGCCTTATCCCAGCAGACGTGCAGCCAGAAGCACAGGCTGAATAATTCTATAAGGTCAAAAATCACCGCAGAATACTGCGGTGATTTTTTGTTGGTAATTGTCTCCTTCCCATTTTCTTCCCGATTTTTCTTGCTTTTATCACAAATATGTAATAAAATTATAAACATAATATAGTTTTTAAAACAAGGAGATAAAATAATGGAAAACTACAAGCTTATTATCTGGGGTTTGGGCCACGTAGGTAAATCTGCTGTAAGACAGATTGTTCAGCGCGAAAGCCTGGAACTGGTTGCAGTTTATGACAACGACGAATCCAAAATCGGCCAGGATGCCGGTCTTTTGTCCGGTGTAGAAGAACTGGGTGTAAAAGTAAGCGACAATGTAGACGAAGTGCTGGCCACTGAAGCTGATGTTGTGCTGTACTATGCACCAAACTTTTTTGATGATGGCAAAAAAGTTTCTCCTGAAAGTGTAACAAGAAATATCGACGATATCTGCAAATGTCTGGCCGCAGGCAAAAACGTGACAACAACAACTCTTACATACTACGCACACAAAACAGCACCTGCATTCTTTGAAAGAATTGACAGAGTGGCAAAAGAAAACGGCGTTACATACACACAGCAGGGCATCTACCCAGGTATCTACACACCATATATCACAACTGTAATCGGTATGCTGTGCGGCAGAATCGACCAGGTTATCGTATACGGCGGTGAAGACGACTATTACAACGTTTCACCCTGGACAAAAACTTTTGGCTTCGGCAAAAAGCCTGAAGAAATCAACACCGAATATATGGAAAACTTTATCTTCAGCTACTATGGCCCTACAGTTATGGAAGTTGCAGACCGTCTGGGCCTGGAATGGGATGAATACTCCTGCATAAACGAACCTCTGCTGGCTGAAATTGAAATGGACACACCACACGGCAAAATTATGCCTGGCACAGTATCCGGCCATATTCTTACAATGTGTGTAAAGAAAGACGGCAAAGAAGTAAGCGGTTTTCACTTTGTACACAAAGTGCACGATAAAATGCAGCCACTGCCAAGCCGCAAAACAAAAATTGAATTCAAAGGCGAAGTTAACACAACTATCGACTTCTCAACTATTTTCACCAAACAGGATGTATTCCTTACATCAGCCGCTCCAGGCATCAACCTTATTCCACAGTTGGTGGCTGCACAGCCTGGTTTCTGGAACGCCCTGGACCTGCCTGCAGGTCACAGACCAAAATAATTTTTTCATATTTTTTCACATTATCCCTCGAAATGCCTGCTGTTCCCTTTTCTTTCCGGCAGGCATTTCTCCTTTTTACCTTGATTTTATGGTTAATCTGTGGTAAAATATGCTCTGGGCAAGAGCAAAAAGTGGTCAAAACCGACAAATATCAAAAAAATCATAATTTTTTTGAAAATTTGTACAAAAAAGTGTTGACATTTTTGTAGACGCTTGCTATAATATAAAAGCTGTCAAGGACAACAGCTTATAGGTGAGAGCCATTAGCTCAGTCGGCAGAGCACCTGACTTTTAATCAGGGTGTCCGGAGTTCGAGTCTCCGATGGCTCACCATAAACGACCAAGTTGGAATGCTTGGTCGTTTTTATTGCGAATTTAATATGCGAAGTAACTTCCCTTTCAAAGTGAAAAGCAACAAACCGCCTGGGTTGGAATACAGGCGGTTTTTTTATTTTATATTTTACATACGATAAAAGGCTTCTGAAAAAAACAGAAGCCTTTTATTTATTTGGTATCGGATTGTCGCTAAGTTCCAGAATATAATCAACCGAGACATTATAAAACTTTGCCAGAGCTATAAGAACTTCCGGTGGAATTGTTCTTTCCCCATTTTCATAATAACTGTATGTTCGCTGACTTACATTTACTTCCTTTGCAAGTTGTGTCTGTGTTAAATCCTTATCTTCTCGCAAATCTCTTATTCTTCTATATACATTCATACCTATCACCTGTATTCAGTATATTAAAGAACAAATTGTTCTATTGATTTTTAGAATATATTGTTCTAAAATTAAATAGAGGTGATATTATGCCAGATTATAAAAAAATGTATTATACTTTATTTAATCAGATAAGCAAAACTATAGAAGATTTGCAAACTATCCAGCAATTGACTGAAGAAATGTTCACAAATGATGAAAATGCTGATCTGGTTGTTTTCAGCAAGGATGATAAAGAAGCCGAAATATAATATTTTCAGATTCAAACATTTAAACAGCAAACAAAAAGACCTTGTCATTCGACAAGGTCTTTTTTGGTGCACCCGGCGGGATTTGAACCCGTGCCCTTCAGAGTCGGAGTCTGACGTTCTTCCAACTGAACTACGAGCGCGTATGCAGTTTTCACTGCTGTAAAATCTATTCTACCACACTTTACATAAAAAATAAAGAGGAAATTTTGTCAGAAAAGAGTGAGCTGCTCTGCATCGTCTTTTTGTTCAAAGGTTTGCAGATAACTGAAAATCTCATCATTATTATACATTATGTTATTTTCTTTGCAGATATTACGGAATATTCTCATCAGATGTTGGTTATTTAGGCTGGTGCAGTTATAGCTGTCACCATAGGTGCTGATGTATTTTTCTTTCATGCCAGGGAAGTGCTGATCCAGCTTCTGATAGAAATACTGTCGGTTCCCGTCGCGGAGAGTAAGCCCCATATCAAAACAGATAATCCCTTTTACCCCTGCCTTTATACAGTAGTCAAGTATGCCACGCAGATTTTCTTCGGTATCATTTATAAAGGGCAGTACGGGGCACAGCCATACTACAGTAGGTATGCCTGCTTCTTTCAGCTTCATCAGCGCATCAAAACGCTGTTTTGTGGTAGCCACATTGGGTTCAAGAATACGGCACAGCTCTTCGTCAAAGGTGGTAAGTGTCATCTGCACCACCGCTTTGGTTTTGTCATTTATACTTTTTATAATATCAATATCGCGCAGAACAAGGTCAGACTTGGTGATAAGGGTAAAGCCAAAGCCGTATCTGTCCACAATTTCCAGACATTTTCGGGTGTGCAGCAGGTCTTTTTCACAATGCATATATGGGTCGGACATACTGCCCATGCCAACCATGATTTTTTTACGCTTGGATTTAAGGGCGGATTCCAGCAGGGATTGTGCATTCGACTTCACCAGCACATCTTCAAAATCGTGTGGCATATTGTAGCAGGTACTGCGGCTGTCACAGTAGATACAGCCGTGGGTGCAGCCACGGTAGATGTTCATATTCCCTTTTGGTGACACTATCCCTTTTACTTCTTCAAAATGCATTTCCCCGCCCCCTTTCTGTAAAAAAATTATATCACACATAAATATCCCTGTCCATTTTTAGAAATACCGTGAATATTCTGTGAAAAGAAAGATACAATTTGTTTAAATTATTATTTTTTGCTTGCAACTTTATAATATTTACGATAAAATATGGGGTACGACTGTTAAAAAAATAAGTTGGAGGATATATATAAATGAGTTCCAAAACAAAAATGAAAAAGAATTTGACAAGACTTGTTTGTCTGGTTCTTGCAGGCATTATGCTGATCGGTTGTTTTGCTGCTTTCACAATGAAAGAAGTTGAAAGACACGACTACAGCGCAGGCCTGACAGACAAAGGTTTCTTCGAAGGCGTAACAGCTCTGGACAATGTTATTCTGCCAGATTACAAAGCATTTACAATGCCAGAAGAATACACAGTTGCAACAGATGCAGAAATCGATGCAAGAGTTGAAGAAATCAGATCCACATTTGCAAAACAGGAAAAAGAAACTGACACAGAACGTGTAATTGCAAAAGGTGATTCCATCAATATGGACTACGTTGGCAAAATTGACGGCGTTGAATTTGAAGGCGGCTCTACACAGGGCGCTGGCAGCGATGCAGTAATCGGCTCCGGCAGATTTATCCCTGGTTTTGAAGACCAGATTATCGGTCACAAAGCTGGCGAAACATTCGACATCACAGTTACATTCCCAGAAGATTACGGCAACGAAGAACTGAACGGCAAAGAAGCAGTATTTACTATCACAGTAAACCACCTGTACAAAACAGTTCTGCCAGAAATCACAGATGCTTTTATCGCTGAAAATCTGAAAGACACATACAAAGATGTAGCAGATATGAGAGCAAAAATTGCAGACCAGATTGTTGATGCTGATACAAAGAACTATGTATGGAACAAACTGATGGACGAAACAACAGTTACAACATACCCAGAAGCAATCTACAACTACGAAGTAGCTGCAAGAAAAGCTAACATGGAAGCTTCCGCTTCACAGTATGGTATGACAGCTGAAGACCTGCTGGCTATCTACGGCTATGAAACAATGGATGCTTACCTTGCAGAAACAGCTGAAGACATCAAATACTATGAAAAAGTATACCTGACAGTTCAGGCTGTATGCGAAAAAGAAGGCTTTGAAGCAAGCGAAGAAAATATGAAAGAATACTTCAGCTATATGTTCGGCACAGAAGATTACTCTGACTACACAGAAATCTACGGCGAACCTTACCTGAAATCCATCGTTGTACGCGATGTAATGCTGAAAGCTCTTATCGAAAATATGGAAGTTGCTCCAGCAACTGCTGAATAATCAAAGCAAACAAAAACCGCCCGTAAGGGCGGTTTATTTTTATGCTATGAATTATTATCTGGCTTTGAGAAGCTTTGTCAGCAGTGCAACAAATTTTTCTCTGTTTGCGCTGAAAGCAAAATTACAGTTTGGTTCTCTGTCAAAATAGCGTTTGTCCACGTCAACTATAGACATACCGTCAGAAGCGCCGCCGCCAAAGTCGACATCAACATACATTGGTCTTACATCTTCGCAAACTTCAGGGTCAAGCATATACAGAACAGCCAGTGCATCGTGTACAGGAGCCATATCATCGCCCATTGGCTGGAATGTTGAATAGCCTCGGATACGCTGTTTGATCATATCAGCCGCTGCCAGGCAGGCTTTTGTGCCACCGGCTTCGATTTCGTCAGCTTCGCTGCCTTTTACACAGGCTTTGTGTGTTGCATCAAGAGGAATCACTGTGATTTTGGCGCCGCAGTCCATAACGATTTTTGCTGCTTCAGGGTCACACCACCAGTTGAACTCAGCTGCTGCTGTTTTGTTGCCGTGGGCATAGGCTGCACCCATAATAACGATTTCTTCGATATTTTCAACAATTTCTGGTTTTGCTCTGAAAGCAAGAGCCAGGTTTGTCAGTGGACCTACCGGCACAAGTGTAACCTTTTCTTTTGTTTCTGTAAGATATTTGATGTAGAAAGAAACAGCGTCCATATCTTCAGCTTTTTTGTTTTTGCTTGGTGGCAGTTCCAGCCAGTCGCCATGGATTTCCATTTCTCTGAATTCTTTGCCGCCGTATGGAACTTCTGGTCTTCTCCATGCTGGCAGTGTGGAAACCAGCGGCAGATGTGCGCCTTTATAAACAGGAACTTCTTCTCTGCCAAGATATTCCAGCAGACGCAGGGTATTTTCTGTTGTGTATGTAATACCGCGGTTACCGTTTACTGAACATACAGCAACAACATCCAGCTCTTCAGCTGCAAGGGCACACATTATAGCTATAGCATCATCTGTACCTGTATCAACGTCAAGAATAATTTTTCTCATAGTCAGACTCCTTTTAAGTTATAATATATTTACAATTATATATTAAAATATTTGTGTCTGTTCGTCAATTGACAATATTACACGAAAAAGCGCATTATTATTTATCCGCAAGCTTTGCATAAATAAAACACCAAATAATTTGAAATAAATTCAAAAACTCCTTGATTTATTTGCCAAAATAATATAAATTAATATAGTTATCGTTTTATTATTTATATTCATTATTATAAGGACAAATTTATGAAAACTCTGAACAGTAAAAATTTCTTCAGATTTCTTATTCCCTCACTTATCGGTGTTATCCTCTTTGTTACACCTATTAATCAGAATGGAAATCTTACTATCCCTATAGCCGTACTGGCAAACGCCCTGCTGGACTTTATGGGCGATTACAGCACACTGGTAATCTGCACACTGATTATCATCAGTGCAGTTACTACCCTGGTGCATAAATTCGTTGGTATCGGTTTTATAAAAAACAACCCTAAACTGGACAATCTGTTTACACTGACACCTTTCTGGTTTGCAGTAAGAATGACCGGCTTTGTGTTTGCACTGATGTTCCTTTTCGGCTTTGGCCCTGAAATCATTGTGGGCGGCGCCACAGGCGGCACAGTTATCTATGACCTGATGCCTATCCTGGTGTGTGTGTTCCTGCTGGCCGGCCTGCTGCTGAGCCTGCTGCTGAACTACGGTCTGCTGGACTTTTTTGGTGCTCTGCTCATCAAACTGATGCGCCCTGTGTTCAATCTTCCTGGCAGAAGCGCCCTGGACTGTGTTGCCAGCTGGCTGGGTGACGGTTCCATCGGTGTTCTGCTGACAAGCAAACAGTACGAAGAGGGTTTCTATTCAAAAAGAGAAGCTACAGTTATCGCCACAACATTCTCTGCTGTAAGTATCACTTTCAGCCTTGTTGTTATCAGCGAAGTTGGTCTGGAAAATATGTTCCTGCCATTCTACGGTGTGGTTTCCCTGGCAGGTATCGTGGCCGCTATCATTGTGCCAAAACTGCCACCGCTGTCAAAAGTACCAGACACATACTACACAGAAAAATCCCACCGCGAAGATATTCCAGAAGGTACATCTGCATTCAGATACGGTTTTGACCTGGCTATGAAAAAAGCCGAAAATGCCCCTGGCATCAAGGAATTTTTCACAGAAGGCATGGAAAACGTAATGGAAATGTGGTTTGGCACACTGCCTGTAATTCTGGCAATGGGTACAATCGCACTTATCATCGCAGAATACACACCTGTGTTCAAAATTCTGGGTATGCCATTTATCCCGGTTTATCAGCTGCTGGGCATTCCAGAAGCCGCTGCAGCCAGCCAGACAGTAATCGTAGGCTTTGCAGATATGTTCCTGCCAAGCGTTATTGCTTCCGGCTTTGAAAGCGCTATGACAAGATTTGTGGTTGCCGCAACCAGCGTTACACAGCTGATTTATATGTCTGAAATCGGCAGTATCATTATGGGCAGTAAAATTCCGGTTTCCCTGAAAGACCTGTTTATCATCTATCTGGAAAGAACAATTGTTACTCTGCCGGTAATCGCACTGTTTGCACATATGCTGTTTTAAACTATGAAAAAAACCGGTCAAAAATTATTGCTGATATTGGCTGTGGTTTTTGGTGTATATCTGTTTCTGATAGCACCAAGAATGTTTTCAAAGCCTGATATGTCTGCCTTTGAAAATGTGGCTTTCGCACACAGAGGATTTTTTGACAACGAAAACGGTATTCCCGAAAACAGCCTGCTGGACATTGAAATCCGCCGATGACTATAACAGTGTCAAGAGCGAATTTGATATGTATATCTTTGACAGCTTTGATATCACACAATGCAGATAAAATTAAAACAAGGTATGTTTCCATACCTTGTTTTTTATTTGCTCATAATTATATACATCCCCAGGCAGATATACACCGCTGGAACAATGATTTTTTTGTATTTTTCAATTGCACTCTGCAGGGTGGAAAACTGTGTCAGCCTGTCTGCCACAATACACCACAAGCCCGTAAGGGCAAAAAACACCGCTGTGCACACAGCCATCTGCACAGCCTGCACCGATGCAAACAGCGGCACATACACGCCGATATTGTCTGCACCGCTGGCCAGGGTAATCCGCAGGGTGCTGAAAGCTATGTTTTGTGGAGAAAGGGCTGCGGTCTCCTTTTCTTCATCGTTTTTAAACCCATATACAAGTTCTTTTGCCCCTAAAAACAGCGGTACAAGGCCAAGAAGCCACACATATCTGTGGGCAAAAGTCTGCATACCAATGCCGCCAATAGCCGCCACCACAACCATAACTGCGGTTGCAAGGAATTTGCCCATAACCACCGAACGTCTTTGGCTATTATCAGCACAGGCGGCAAAAAACACCATATTCAGCAGCATATCATCAATATTTGTGGCGGCAAAGCTGACAACCGCCAGCAATATAATTTCAACCATATATCAATCCTTTATAAGATAGGCGCGGCAAGGGCTGCCTTCGATACCTTTTATATTCAACGGCAGGGCAGAAAGGAAATATTTCCCCTCCCGTACATCTTTCAGCACTATGCCTTCCAACAGAACAATTTCTTTTTCAAGCAGTACTTTGTGAACAGCCATAGGGGCGTTCAGCGGGCCTACTGACTGGCTTTCGTTGCCTATCAGTTTTATACCACAGCTTGCAAACACTTTTGCGGCTTCAAGTGTTACCACCGCATCCCCTGCTATCAGAATTCTGTCAGCGGCGCGGACTGTTTCTGCCTTTTTCATTATGGCAATTGCATCGTTTTCCCCTACATCACCGCTGTGACGGGCAACGTAACAACTACCCACAAAACTTTCGGCAGGCAGCTGGTCCACAGTTTTGCCATCCTTTATAAAATGGGCAGGGGCATCAATATGGGTGCCATTGTGGGCGCCCATATAAAAAGCGGACAGGTTGTATAAATCCCCTTTGCCCATATCCATATGTTTTTCCGCCTTTGGCCGTGGGTCACCTGGGTAAACTTCACAGCCCAGAATCTCCTGGGATATATCTATAATCATAACAGTATCTCCTTTTGCTATGTCTATATTATATCATCTTTGCCCACTATGGCAATAATTTGTGGTATAATAACCACAGCAACCGAAAGTTTACATAACCGCAACTGCAAATTGGTGGCTTTTGGGCCATCTGTGCTGTTATCATATAATCACAAACTGTTTCACCAAAGGAGAATATTATGACTGTTGGCGAAAAAATAGCAAAACTGCGCAAGCAGGCCGGACTGTCCCAGGAGGCCTTTGCAGAAAAGCTGGGCATATCCCGCCAGGCTGTATCCAAATGGGAAAACGGCACTGCACAGCCCACCAATGAAAATCTGGCACAGATAGCCAGACTGTTTGATGTGACAATGTCTTCCCTGCTGGACGACGAAGATATAAATATGGGCCTCGCACCATTTTCAACAGAAGAAGCAAAAATTGTTGAAAACATCACAGAAGAAACCCGGCAGGTAAAAATCCAACAGAAAGCACTTAAAGTTTCTTCTGTTGTACAGAATGGCGCCATTATTGTGCTGGCCATTGCAAGTATAATTCAAGGGATTGCTATAGGAAATCTGCGAGAAAATATAAACCACTTGACAAGCAGGCAAAACAGCGATTATGCTTTCCTGCAAAGCCAGATGGCTTCCCTTGAAAGCCTTGTGCATCAAAATAACTATCAGTTCAAGGCAAATGATGATTTTACCGATTATCATTACAGCATCCTGGATTATGATATTGAATCCAACATCGCAACCCTGCATTTTTCCGTTGTGCCAAAGGACTACACCCGGGATACTCAAGCAAAAATCGTAATAAAAGGTCGGGAAAAAGACTATAGCGTCAATGCGAATATGGTAAACAACATCTTCGTTGCAGATGCGGCTATTTACTGCGAGGACAATATGGCTGTTTACCTGTATCTTACAGAAAATGGCAAAACCCGCAGTTTTATACTTGATAACCTTGTTAACCCCGCATCTGACTATGTGCTGGATGTGGAAGCCGGGGTATTTGATGGTGAAATGAGGATAGAAATCGGCAAAATATATATGAACGGCAATATAGGCTGTACCATAGGCAGTGTTTATAAAGACGATTTGCCACAGTCTGTTTATCCCGTAAAAGCAACTATAGGATTTTACATCAACAATAAGCTACTGAAAGAACTGCCTTTTACCAGCATTATGGATAACGATTTTCTCGGAAGTGCAAAACACGAACTGGGAATCACACAGGAAGGTGTCGCTCTCTCCAATGCTACCTTCTATGAATACTTTGACTTTGCCCTGGAAGACGGTACAATCAAAGGTGCTGACAGCAACATCGCTATCCGCGTTACCATAGTGGATAATCACGGCCACCAATATGTTTCTGATGTAAAGCATTTTGAAATCGGCGGAGAAGTAAAAGAGATAATTAAACCAAAACCATAGAAACTGCATAAAACCGCCCAGGCTGTAAAGAATATATGTAAACCTTTATAATAATCCGGAGGAACATATATGAAACACAAGCTTTTTGGGCAGCTGGGGGACAAGCTGAAAGGCAACGGACTGATACTGTTTCTTGTGGCAGCCGTAGCTTTTGCAGGGGTGTTTACCTACAGAACAGTGCAGGGCATAAACAAGCGGCTGGAAAACCAGCAGCTGCAGAACATTGAGACAACGCCATCTCCACAGCCCACCGAAGAAGTGCAGGACGTACAGCAGGAACAGCCAAATGTGCCACTGCCTGCAAAACCAATTACACCACAGCCACCACGGCAGAACACACAGACAGAACCTGAAGACCAGCCGGTAGCACAGCCGGAACCAGCGAAAAAATTTGTATTGCCAGTAAACGGCAAGATATTTGCCCCATATTCCGGTGATGAACTGGTGTACAACCGCACCCTTGACGACTGGCGCACCCACAACGGCATAGATATCTCTGCCCCGTCAAACGACCCTGTAAAAGCAGGGGCTGACGGCACAGTAAAGAAAATATATGAAGATGGTATGCTGGGCACAGTAATGGAAATAGAGCACAATGGGTTTACCGCCAGATACTGCGGGCTGAACAACAGCACCTTTGTAAAAGAAGGCGACAAGGTAAGCCAGGGGCAGTCCATCGGCACAGTAGGCGAAACTGCAATGGAAGTGGCTGAAGAAAGCCATATACACCTGGAAGTGCTGGAAAACGGCAAATATATCAACCCCGATAAACTGCTGAAATAGAGCAAATTAAACAGCTGTACAGAAAGTACAGCTGTTTTGTAATTATTATATAAAATCAAAACCACCAGCCCTATAAGGGCGTACTACTGACTCACCTCTCAAGAGGTATTGAAAATCCGTCAACTGCATTACGCGCACTGCAACCACTAAAGTGGTAATATGTCATCCTGAGCGAGTAAAACGAGTCGACGTGTGCCCTTCAGGGTAAGGATCTTTGTTCTACAGCTTTCTGTAGAGCATTTATTTTTATGTTTCTTTAATTGCAAAGATTCCTCGGGTAAATTCCCTGAAAAGTTATCGTCGCGTACTGCGACGAGCTGAAGCCCCTCTTGTCCGCTCGTAACTTTCCCTTCCTCCGTCTCCCTTCATCCGCCACTGGCGGCGGTCGACTCCGTCACCCGGAATGACATCCCGCTACGCTCAATGCTTAAAGCTAAAGCATTTTTCCACCGGCATAGCTGGTGGTTGTCTGTATACAACAACAAAAAGCACAGCTTACGCTGTGCTTTCAGTTTATTTGCCGAGATATTCCATCAGTTTACTGTAGTATTTCCGGGCGTCCAGTTTGCCCTGGTGGTACAGTTCCACCATTCTGGCAGGATTTTTTTCCAGGCGGGATACGTGTATCTCTTTATCCGGCTGGATAACAAAGGCACGGCCCTGTTTTTCCATTCTGTATACATAATCCAGCTGATGGTTATACATATTGTGGCGGTTGTCCATAGCCTTTACAAATTTAGGGTATTTGTGATACATCACCCTGCAGGCATATCTGTTGGCGCTGGGCTGTTTTCTGTAACCGCGATGCTGTGTCAGAACCACAAGATTTTTTCTGTTGCCGTCGGTAATGCTTTTTTCCAGCGGTATACTGTCAGTACAGCCGCCGTCAATGTATTTTTTGCCCTTGTATTCCACCAGCTGTGAAAGTATAGGCAATGATGCAGAAGCACGCAGGGCGTCCATATCCTGGCGCATATCCACCAGCGGAAGATATTCTGCCTTGCCTGTTTCCACATTGGTAACCACAGAGTACAGCTTGGTAGGATTTGCCGCAAAGGTATCATAGTCAGCCTTGTCCAGCACATTAGGTATCTGATTATAGGAAAAATCCACATCGAACCAGTTGCCGCTTTTTACAAGGTGACGTACACCTGCATAGCGCTTGTCATTCTGATACATTGTAAAAGAACGCAGATTTCGGCCGATTTGCTTTGATTTATAGTTTACACCGTTCAGTGCACCGGCTGAAACACCATAGATAGTGTCAAACTCCACACCTTTTTCCAGAAGATAATCCAGCACACCTGATGTATATGTGCCGCGCATACCGCCGCCTTCAAGAATCAATGCTGATTTATTCAAAATGATTACTCCTTTTTTCTTAATACAAAAATTATAATCCCATATTCCGTACTAAACAACCATAAAATTGTGAAATATTTATTTCAGTTTTTCTGCCAGCCAGTCCGCTGTGGTAAACAGCAGGTCCTGGGAGATGGATTTGTCCTCTGTCATAACATTGAAGTTATGGTCTGCACCTTCATATATAATCAGCTCTGCTTTAGGGTTTGTGGCAGCAATTTCCTCGCAATGAGGCATTGGCACCAGCATATCGGCATCCCCCGCCATAACCAGCAATTCACCATCGTATTTTCTCAATGCGTCCATAGGGTTGGTTGCCTTTATTTCTTCAAACCATTCCAGCGGCACAATAAGGTCGCTTCTCCAGCCCAGCGGCACAGCTGCAAAGCCATTTTCCTTTGCCAGAGGGTAAAATACATCAAACCAGCCACTGAACACACCCACACCGTCGTGGCAGGCACCAGACCAGGAAACTGCGGCCTTTATTTTATCATAATGTGTATCCAGGAACATCGCCATTACCCTGCCGCCCTGGCTGTAACCGATGATGCCTATTTTTTCGATATCGATTTCTTTTCGGGTGCAGATATAGTCATAAACTGTGGCCGTATCCCTTACCTGCGCCATAAATGTCTGATTAATGCCGCTGTCAGCACTCTCGCCACAGCCTGCAAAGTCAAAACGGGCGCTGGCAACACCTCTTTCCGCCAGCAACTGTGCCAGGTCCAGGTACTGATTCCCTGCTTCGTCCTTTGAGGAGCCTGTGCCGTGGCACATTATCACACAAGGAGCTTTCTGTGCATTTTCCGGCAATGTAAGCACCAACGGGATTCCGTATTTATCTGCCTTAAGGGTAATTTTTTCAACCATAATATCACCTTCCCATTATCTATGGTAAAATTGTACCATATTCTCTGTTGCACAAACAATAAAATTGGGGTAAAATATTAGCATAAATAATTTTTGAACGAGGTAATGAGTTATGGCACTTATGGATGATGTACGCGCCGGTATGATGGCCGCTATGAAAAACAAGGACAAAGTGAGAAAAGATGCTCTTTCCGCACTGCTGTCTGCCCTTAAATCCAAAATGATTGACAACAAAGGTGTGCTCAGCGAAGATGACGCTATCGCAGTTGTAGCAAGAGAAATCAAACAGCTGAAAGAAACACTGGAAACAGCACCAGAAGCTTATGTAGAAATCAAGGAAGAATGCGCTGCAAAAATCGCTGTTCTTTCAGAATTTATGCCAAAACAGATGGATGTGGACGAAATCAAGGAAGTTATCAAAGGCGTTCTTGACGCTCTGGGCATCGAAAATCCTGAAGCAAAACTGAAAGGTATTATTATGAAAAACCTGATGCCGCTGGTAAAAGGCAAGGCAGACGGCAAGCTGGTAAATGAAGTGCTGGCTACATTCTTTAAATAATCTGCAAAATAAAAAGAGAGGCTTTTGCCTCTCTTTTGTTTTGCGCTTTTTAAATAACCGGGCCAAGACAGAAAATATCCACAGAGCCAAAATAGCTGAGTGCTTCGTTCTTTGTCATTCTGCCGTTCAGTGTATCCAGCAACATCTGGAATGCTTCTTCGCCCACTTCATCGATGCTCTTTTCGCCAGTGAGGATTCGGCCTGCGTTCAGGTCCATATCCCACTGCATTCTTTCATATGTGTTAGGGTTGCCGCAGATTTTGATTACCGGCATTGATGGGAAACCCTGTGGAGCACCGCGGCCAGTGGAGAACATCATAACCTGTGCACCTGTTGCCGCCATACCTGTAAGAATTTCAGGTTCTCTGCCTGGAGCATCCTTTATCCACAGACCTTTGTGGTCTGTCACCTTGTCACAGTATTCCAGCACGCCCTGGATAGGTCTGTGGCCGCTTTTTACAATAGCGCCCAGGCTCTTTTCTTCGATGCTGGACAGACCGCCGGCAATATTGCCCGGTGTTGGCTGGCCGCCACGCATATCTTCGCCTACAGACATTGCACGTTTTTCCATTTCGTCAACAATCTGGTATATTTTTTGACCTACAGGGCCATCTTCACCGCCTACTGCACGGCGGGCAAGGATGTGTTCACCACCCAGGAATTCAGTTGTTTCGCCGAACACCACAGTAGCACCCAGGTCCACCAGCTTGTCGGCCACATAGCCGATTACACAGTTGGATGCCATACCGCTGGTGGTGTCAGAACCGCCGCATTTGATGGACATAACCAGATTGGAAATATCAGCAGGTACGCGCTGAATGCCGCTGATCTGCTGCACAAGGCGCTGTGCAGCATCAATACCTGCCTGGATGGAACGGGATGTACCGCCCAGTTCCTGAATATGTATGATTTCCACAGGTTTGCCTGTGGCTTTTATTTCTTCATAGATTCTCTGATGGTCTGTGCCTTCACAGCCAAGGGAAACTATCAGCGCTGCGCCAACATTAGGGCTTTGGCCCAGATGGCTCAGTACATCTGTAACTCGTTTGAGGTCAAGTGGCAGCTGACAGCAACCCTGGTGATGGAAATATCCTATTGTGCCCTGTACCTGACGGCAGATTGCCTGGGCCACATCGTTGGCACACACTACACTTGGGATAACTGCCACCAGATTTCTTACCCCGTATTTTCCGTCAGGGCGTGGATAACCCATAAATGTATATGACATAACCTACCTCCTACAAATCGCCGCGGCCGCGCATTGCTTCCAGATTATGCACATGCACATAGTCGCCTTTTTTGATGTCACAGCTGGCACGGCCGATGGATTCGCCATATTTCATAATAGGCTGACCTTTGGCAATATCTGCCACTGCAATTTTGTGTCCGTAAGGCACATCACCTTTTACAGTGATTATTTCGCTTACACCTTTTTTGTCTCTCATTTCCACCTGCATGCCGTCCACAATGCCGTTGGCAAAAATTGTGGCCACATTGTCCAGGTCGTCAACTTTCAAAGCAAGTTTCAGTTCCATATTTCCTCCCCGAAATCTTTATTTACTCTATCATATCACAAATTCAGCAGTAAGCACAACAAAAAAAGAGACGCACTTGCGTGCGTCTCCTGATATGACTTATGAGTAATAAATTACCATTCAGCGTTGATAACGTATTTTGTCAGTCTGTCGAATGCTTCAACAACGGAGCTATGTGGACATGCGAAGTTGAAACGTGCGTGGCATGGACCGTGGAATGGACGGCCGTCCTGGCAGATAACGCCTACGGATACACATTTTTTCAGAACTTCGTCCATTGTTTTGCCGCGTTTTTCACAGAATTCTGTCCAGTCAAGGAACATTACGTATGTACCCTGTGGTTTCTGTGTTTTTACGAGGCCGCCCCATGTCTGCATTACATCGTAAGCATGCTGCTGGTTGGATTTGATAACTTTGATCAGTTCGTCAACGTATTCAGCACCTTCATTGTATGCGCCTACGAGAGCGTGTACGGACAGTACGTTTGGCTGGTTGTAGTGTGTCTGTGCTGCCAGTTCTCTACATTTTGCACGACATTCGTCGTTGTGGATAACTGAGTATGCACCTACGAGACCTGCAAGGTTGAATGTTTTTGTACATGCGTACATGCAGGATACTTTATCTTTTGCCAGTTCAGAAACTGACCATGCTGGCAGATGTGTGCCTTCCATGATAAAGTCGGACCAGATTTCGTCAGAGATGATCTTAACGTCATGTTTAACCATCAGTTCTACGAATTTCTGGATTTCCCAAGCTTCCCAAACACGACCTGTTGGGTTATGTGGGTTACAGAAGATAGCTACTTTGATGTTGTTTTCAACAACTTTCTTTTCCATATCTTCGAAGTCCATTCTGTATGTGCCTTCTTCGTCCTGTTTCAGTTCGGAGAGAACGATTGTACGTTTAGCAGCATTTACAGTACCTGTGAAGCCGATGTATGTTGGGCTGTGCAGGAGAACTGGATCGCCTTCGTTTGTGTAAACACGGATAACGTTGGAAACACCACCGAGAACAGAGTTTTCGTAGGAGATAACGTCTGGGTTTTCGATTACAACGTTGTTTCTTTCTTTATGCCATTTGATGATAGCATCGTAGAAACCTGTGCTTGCCAGTGGGAAGTAACCCATAGCTGGGGAAGCGAACAGTCTAGCAACGATAGCGTCGATAACTGATGGAGCTGTTGGGAAGTCCATGTCAGCAACCCACATTGGAATGTGTGAGAAGCCTGGTTCTACTGTTGCGCCTGGGATTGGAATGTTGTCCCATTTGCTGGAGTCAAGACCGCGACGGTCCATAACTGTTTCGAAGTCATATCTTTTTGCGAATTTTGAATATGCCATGGTTTTATACCATCCTTTCATATTAGTACCATATTTTTTAGCGGTACTTTGTCAAATACCATTTTACACCAGCTACCCATTTTTGTGAATATTACAGGGTAAAAATCTACAAATGCGATAAAATATAGCGTTTTTTTTGTGCAATATTCTCATCTTGACAAAGTCATATTTTACACTTATCCCCCATTATCAAACAACTATCCAAATAACATTGTTAAAAATCGGACAAACAAAGAGACGCACTTGCGTGCGTCTCCTGATATGACTTATGAGTAATAAATTACCATTCAGCGTTGATAACGTATTTTGTCAGTCTGTCGAATGCTTCAACAACGGAGCTATGTGGACATGCGAAGTTGA
>JAFZGF010000028.1 GCA_017555565.1 Oscillospiraceae bacterium | reverse complement strand
TCACAACTCTTGAATTGTGTTTTTGACAATTCCAGAATTGTGATTTTCACAATTCAAGAACTGTGAAAATCACAATGTAATAATACTGATATTAATAATACTGATTATAGTGATACTGATCCTTTCCTATCCTTTCCGTTTGTGGCGGTGCGACATTTCTTGAAGTGTAATTTCGACATACACAGAAGTGTTGTTTTGACATCTCTGGATGTGCGGAAATGACACTCTAATAATACTGATAATAACAAGACTGATATAGTAATACTAATCCTATCTTATACGAATAGGATTAGAAAGGAATGGAAAGGCACGACCAATACCTCCAAAAGTACTGTGTCGTGCCGATTTTCATTCAGTAGCTTTTCTGAAGAACATCCCCTCAGACCATGCGATTTGTTCCAATAACTCTCGCATTTCCTCGTCAGGGTTGTAAACAGAAAGACTCATACAGTCCCACTCAAATTGAAGCAGAGCATCTTTATCAGGGAACAGAACATCCATCCAACCGGAGTGATTGCACATGATCTTGTCGATAATATCTGCAATCTGTTCAGGAGCAGGCTGTTCAATCCATTCACCCCAACGCACAGAAACACGATAATAGCACATCAGCTTCAGGATGATTCGTATATACTTATCCCTCAGTCCATAGCGTTCATAATTGTTGAGCAAATAGTGTTCCACTTTGAAAAACTGTCCACCACAATTTTCTGGAACCTGACGGGGAAGAAAATCAATTATGAAGCAAGGCTTTTCCAAAAGTCTATTTATATCACTCATGCCCTTCACCTCAAAATTCATCAAGATATTCCCCAAAGTTTTCGCTTTGCGGATAAGCTTTTCTGAAGCTGTCGATGATGCTCTTATCATCGCTGAAGATCATCGTCATGGAACTATCCCACGGCACGATCTCAATCTTCGCCAAAGGGTGCTGCATGGAAACAGGTTTGCACCAGAAACCCTCATAGTCCTCTGCGTATGGTAGATCATGTTTCAGAATATCCGACAATTCTACCGATTTATCAAAGCCAGATAGAACCGCCCATATCCATTGAAAATCCTCCTGTGTTACAAGGTCGGTCAGTTCTTCGCCGGTAAGCCAGCAATAATCCTTGCGGAGCATAGCATCCGTTTTGTGGTTCTCAGGATAGCAGGTACAGTCTGTAATCAGCCAGTTATACTCCAACTGCTTGTTGTTAATGGCGTCAAATAGTTTCTTTAGGTATGTATAGTATTTTTCACCTTTTCTATTGACTGCGCCGTAAACCATCCTGTTCACCTTCCATTCTCTATGGTTATTAAATCAACGTAACATCAATATCTTCCATCAGCTTCTCACGGAAGACAAGTCGCCATTCAATCGGTTCCTGAATAGGTTCAAAATGCAAACTGGAGCAAATCGCATGAGGTTTTGTCTCTTGACCATTTACATAGTAAACCTGTTCGGGGTCATTAGTGTTACGGATCACAGCGATTGCACCAACAGACATAGCAAATCGTCCACTTCCATCCGTATTTTTCGGGCGTGGGCGATCACCGCTACTACAATCTTTAAGCATAAATGCATCCCTTGTAAGTTCGGGAACAATCGTATAGATCATCGCTGCAAGGTGTCTTGGAAATTCAAGATTATCGTCATGGAAGCGATTTTTATCCATTTCTTGCATCTCAAATTCCTGAACAGTCAACAGATGTTCTATGCCGGTAACCGGATGGACAAAGTTGATACTCTCTCCAACAGCCGGTGTACGGAAACATACGCCGGGAATGTCTGTTTTGTTTCGTTCCATAGAAAGAGCCATCGAAACAATTTCACTCTTATGGCGTTCCTTCCAGAGAAACGAGCATCTACGAATAATCCATGCTTTGCTTGTGTCAAAGCCATAGTGTTCCAGTATCCATCGTCCGCAATTATCTTCCCAAGTATCGTCACCAATAGTGTCAGCAGAGATCCATGTCTGCCCCTGACCGCTCGAATTGCGCAACAACTCACCGTTTATAGTGAGTTTCGGTCTGAAGCCTACTTCAGTAGGACTTTCGTTGCGGATCTTCAGTTCATCTTCTTCGGACAAGCGTACACCTTGCTCCTCCAAATGCTTATATTTGTTGAAGAACTCTTTTACTCGTTCAGCATTGATCTGAATGCAAAAATCCACAACAACACCACTGCTGAACTGATATACTGCGGGGATATACCAAATTTCATCTCCCCACATGAATTGCTTGTTGAGGATAACTTCTTTTCCAGATTTACCACGTTCAGGATTGAATCCACCACCCAGAGTAACTTTCCATTCAGATGGAGTCTCGTCAATCGGATAGGAATTAAAGAATTCATAGTATTCCTTGGAATAGTTAAGTTCCCAGTAGTTATAGGAGTCCTGCAAGTTGCGTAGATAGGTGAATGGCTCGTCCATAGGGGTAATACCCAGCTTGTCCCGTAGCACATCAAACACCGCCAGCTGTTCCGGTGTAGGCTGATTATCAGCTACATATTCCTCGAACTGTTCTTCATCCCATTGATGCACCTGTTCAAGCGCAGACATACTGCCACAAGCCAAAAGCAAGCGAAGCAGATCTTCAAAGGATCGTGCGATCGGATGAACGTTTCTGCCGGGAGCATTCATGGGACTAACGGCAAAAACCATTTCCCCCTGTCCACGAACGAAACAATAATGGATGCCATCCACACCGGCTCTACCAATGATGCGAGTGCCATTGGGTGTACAGAAGTATTTATCATCGTCACTAGCCTGTTCAAATTCGATGGCGGAAAAATCTATTTTCAGTTTTTTGAACTTTTGATATAGGGTCATTTTTAATCTCCTTGCGGCTGTAAATGCAAGTCTATTTTACGAGATTGTCAATGGTAACATCCTCGCCTTGCTGCAAGATTTCCCAGTTACCATAGACATCCTTGGCAAACTCAAAGCCGTAAACACCATCGCCGTTATCTGATGTATAGGTGATCTGCACGACGATGTTGGTTGCTTCGTCAGTTCTGGAGAGAGTGGCTGTTTCTGTGATTTCCAGCCCCTCATATTCAGCGAAGATAGTCTCAAATTCTTCCTTAGCCAATTCAATAGGCTTACCATAAGATACAGAAACACCTGCCACTTCAAAATTCGCTTCAGGTGAATTGGAACAGGCGGAAGCAACAAAAGCTAACAGTAATGTAAGTAGGAGAAGTATGGTCTTTTTCATTGTCATTCCTCTTTATCTGGCTGTTCCAGTCGCTGTGTAGCCAGTTGGATTTGTTCTACTATGAGAGGAGAATCATTGGCTGCATCCAAATTCTTTTCATAGGCATTGATGATTACTGTATCGCCCACAACTAAATCAGAAAACTGGATGATGGAAAGCTTATGCGTTTCGTAGTCTACATAGATGATTTCTTCGTCCTCGATTAGATCCTTACAATCAATCGCACATCTTCCGCCGAAAACTTCTGAGCTACCCAAGTCAGCCACATACAGAATATGATTTGTCGCATCAATCTCGACGATAGTGGCGTTTAAGCCAAGGTGCAAAACATCGTCATCTTTCTTCTCACAAGCTGCAAGAAGAAGGATTAAGCATAAGACAGACACTACGTATGCCATTCTTTTCATATCGCCACTCCCTTCAAAATATCAGCTGATTATTACCGATTTCTTTTCCAAATTACCAAGCCGCAGCTAAGATAGAAAATCACAACAATTAAGCCCAACGGCAGTTCAATATTGATTACCTGTCCGGTATATTGCGTACTCATATAGATAAGATGTACTCCGGAGAGCAAACCAATCAAAGCACCCCAAGCCTTTCCCTTATTCATTACAAAGCCACTGAGCCAGAGCAGAAGCACCCATGCATACCAAAGAGGAGAAAAAGTCTTTAGTATGATGTTTAGGACAATGGCTCCAAACGAAAGGAGTGCCGCTGGTGCGAATACTATTGCTTTTTTCATTGTTTGTTCTCCTTATTTGCCTTTTCAATTTTTGAAATGATGGCTCCCGTACAGATCACCATTTCAAAAGCAAGGAAAAAGGCTGCACCGATTACAACAGCACCGGTCTGATCAAGGCCATTGAACCATGTATGGAAAATAGATAAAAATATCCATTCGATCACAACGACACCCAATCCTATCAAAATGTATTTCCACATATTTTTCATGCAATCGCCCTCATCGCCAAATCATAATTCACTCGCTGGATTTATCTTTAGTTTTACCAAAAGAGAATATAAGTCCAGCAACTCCCAATACTACACCTATTGCAGCAAAAGGAATGTAACTAAAACCATGGAAAATAGTCCCATTTAATTCTCCACTTCCTATGCATAGAAGAATACCGAACAAAAGAAGAGCAATACCTTGCAACTGTCTTTTCATATCTAAAACATCTCCTTCGTATCTGATTTATCCTTTATTTCTTTCGAGAGTTACAACTACCGTATCTTTCGCCCATGTAGCAGCAGGACAATGTGTTACAGCGACAACTCTCCATCCTTGGTTTGCCATCACATTCATTTCATTTTCTGCATCTTTCACCTTGTATATTTCAACTTTATATTCGTACATAAAATCACGCTCCTTACAGGAAATTTACTTGTTGTCTCTGTGCCTTGCCTTAACCAAACGAACCACATTCCAAATGATAATGGCAACGCAAAAGACAATTACTGCGCCACAAACTATGGTATCAGTCATGGTCAGAATACCACCAGTGATATGCATAGCCAAATAATATACGCTCCATATAAGAGCAAGAAACGAAAAACTAAACAGCATCTTTATTGTTGTGTTTTTTTCCTTATTTTTCTTTATAAAAACAACCGGCAACGATTATACCAAATCCAAGGATACCACTAACATATCCAAAGAAATTATTTGTGCTGATAGCCAAGCCCAGCAGAATAATACCGATTCCTAACAATTCTATCTTAATACCTTTCATAGCTTAACCTCCTTAATTATTTCTCTGTTACGCTCTCGGCCATTTGGATGAGCGTATCTTCATCAAAGTGTCCGGAGATGAAAATTAACTTCCTGTTACTTCTTTCTGAATGGAGCAATGAACATAATCACCATGACGACAAGATATGCTCCATACATCAGATACGAAATCGTATTACTCCACGGAAAAGTCATTTCAGGATGGCCAAATGCAAAGATGATAAACGCAATAGCAATGACCAGCATGGCGATAGCGATCATTCGGGAATTTTTCTTTGTCATAATAAAATCCTCCTATTCTTCCAAGTTACTGGTTTCTGTTACACTTTCTGCCATCTTGATAAAGGTTTCTTGATCAAAATGACCGGTTATATAAAATAATATCTTATTGGTTGAGTCAGTCCAGATGATGTGATCAGTTTCCGCATCGTCTTTGTATCGAGCTATTTCAGCAGGACAACCATTAACTTCCACTTCAATTCTTTCAGCTTTTACGCTATCCACAAAGAGGTGGCCACTTTCGGTTCCAGACTGGTAGCTGAAACAAATCAGAGAATCCTTTTCGTCGGTATATATATAAGATTTGCCGCCAGGTATTTCATAAGACGTAACGAAAACACAATCCTCTGGAATCCAACTTAATTCATATCCCTCCGGTTCAGCTGCAACATCCTCACCTTCAAAGAAGTAGTGATAGAAGTTGTCAGCCTGTTCACGCACCCAGCCAAAGAAAGCAGCTCTGGCTTCGACGCTGAAGGTAAGGATCGTACTTCCGGTCAACAGGAACACAAGGAAGAAGCAGGCCACTCTTGAAAGCCAAATCTGTGTCTGAGACTTTACCTTGCGCTGGTAAGTGGCAGCTTCCATGACATATTTCTCATTAAGTTCGCTCATAGCGTCAGAAAATAATTGAGCATTCACAGCAGCACACCCTCCTTTACTAAGTAATTGCGCAGATTGTTTCTGATACGGGTCAATCGAACGGAAATGTTCTTCTCTGTGAACCCCGTCAGTTTAGATATGTCAGCGTAGCTGTCAGAGAACCAGTAGCGGCGCATGAAGATCACACGGTTTTCCTCTGTCAGCGTATCCAGGAAGCGTTCAATGCTACGGGCAAGTGCCTTAGCTTCCAAGGTAGCTTCTACGGATTCGGGAGCAACGATGCAATGCTCAATCTCGCTCATTGCGATGTCATAAGAACTATTTCTTTTCATAGCATTATTTGTGCGATGACGCATGATGGAAACATTGCGGACAATCTTACATACAAACGCCAACAGCGGGTTCGGTCTTTGCGGCGGGATAGCATTCCAAGTGCCGAGGTAGGCATCATTCACACATTCCTCTGCATCCAAATTGTTATTCAAGATATTGTAGGAGATGCTGTAACAAACTTTTCCGTATTTGCTGTCCAGCTCTCTGATCGCCGTTTCAGATCTGGCGAAGAATAGCTCTATGATTTTTTCATCCTCCATCAATGCACCGCCCTCCTTTCTTTTATACTCAAATATTGAATTGGCTTATTTCTTGCTTTCAATCGAATGCAAAATGAACGCACCCATTGTGGCAACAGAAAAGATGATTCCCAGGTATCCTTCAAGGTTAAGCATTGCACCGATTATGATGCCTACATAGCCAAATATAATAGTTGCAATAATTGCGATAACGATCTTTCCCATAAATGCACGCCCTTTTATCAAATACAAGTTTACTTAAATTTCTTAGCAACCAAATAACCAACAACACTACCAATTAAGCAAATACCTGCGGGGATTAAAATGAATGTGGCAAAATACTGATTCTCAGCAAGTACACTTTCAGATGCAGTTCCCATGTGGTAAGTAATCAGTGCATAGGCATGTAAGCCAATAGCAAACACAGTTCCAATTGTTGATACAAGCATTGGAATGCACTTAAAAGCCTTGTGAGTTGCCTTTTTAGTGCACAGCAACTGAGCTATGGCAAAAACAACGAACAAAATAATACATAAAACGATGCTCATACGATTACACCCCTTAGCCAAATAAAAAATTATAGAACAAAGTTGGCAGTTATACCTGCAATACCTACCAAGGAACAAGCAATACCGCCAATGCGAATATGTATCTTATACAATCCAGAAGGTTCGCTCGAAGTATTAGACTTCCAACTTTCTGTGATACTATAAACAACATCGGGGAAACATAGCATCAGCACACCAACAATCAATAAAAATATGCTGCCTATGATAATCATACAATCACGCTCTTTTCGTTATCAAATAGGAATTTACTCAACTGCTTCACTTACATTCATAGCGGGATAAGGTACTTCACAATCAACTGCATATTCCGCTTCGACTGTAACTCTATCACCAGCGGTCAAGGTTTCAACATAAGGGTCAACCCCTCGACTATCTGGCATAAGTAAAGCAATACTAAATATGATTTCTTCGTTTGTCTTTTCGTCAAGAATTGTGAGAACTTCTTCATCCAAGTCAATACTTGTAATTTCGCCTGTGGAAGTCTTTTGGATGGTTTCAGGCTCTGTGTTGGAACAAGCAACCAAACCTAACGCACAAACAAGTGCTAAAATCAATGCAATTATCTTTTTCATATTGTCAAAATCCTTTCTTCAAATTCATGTTTGTCTTTATCCCCAATGTGGCATTACCAGTTGATAAATATAGGCGATCACCACAGATAAGCCGATTTCGATAGCATACTCTTTAGGTTTTCTTCGTAAGAGAACTACACCGGCTAACCATGTAAACACTTCCAAAGAGTGATACACATAAAAGCCTTGGGTGATATTGAGATTAAATGCTTGTGCAAGTAGAACACCAATAATCATGCTTGATATGGTTATTGCAATGATACCTTTCCCCTTGGCATACCAACAGATATATGCCACAAAGAATGACGCCAAGGCAATTACTATCCACATCATCATATAGGCTCTCGGCAAGAACCCCAAAATATAGTTGCAGTAGAGATAGTATCCCGCCAACATACTCAAGAAGAAAAAGAATGTGTTAATAGCAGCTCTCAGCGGAGATTCGGAATACACCGAAATTATTGTTCCAAGCAGAATCCATATTGCCAATCGTCCAAAATAGTTTCCAATATCCAGTTGTTGTAATATCAAAGGAAGATTATTTCCCCCTGTGCCATCTATCCATTTCTGTAATATACCAAGAAGAAAGCCTAACAAAATTACTCCTAATGTAATGGCTGTTTGTCTTTTGAATGACACATTTTCACTTGGCTTTCGAACCTGTTCAAAATACGCTTTTATTTTCGTTACCTCCACAAATTCAATCTTTTAAACAAATTTCAGTCGAACCGGAAACAATTCCAAAACAAAATGCTCCTGCTCAATACCTGTGCTTGGATACGATGTCGCAATACGAAACTCCACATCGCCAATTCTGTGATGATATTCTGGTTCGCAGTTTCCAAAAACGATATACTGGCAACCGCAGTATTCCAACATTCCGTTTTCGTCTGGTTCAAGAGGCGAGGTTTCAAACGGTTTCTGAATATGAACTCCCAATGACGCAAGATATTCAGCCACTTCAGGATATGCAGATTTAATTTGCAATCTATAATTGCGGCAATAACTACAATCACACAATTCAGAGTTGTCTATTGCAGCATAATACTCTTTTGTTTTTGTCATATCTACATTCATAAACCCGCACCTCCTTTACTGTCCTGAAGTTACTTTTCGGGGTCGGCAATGGATTCAGCACTGATCTTCTGATCAATGATAAAGTAAGCCGCCACCATAGCCAAAGAGACTGCCAGACCAATGTAAAACTCAGGGAACGCAAATCTAATGCTATGCTGCAAGCTCAATTCGCCGGTGATAGTCAGCACGTGCCAAGTGAAGAATTCATATATTTCCGAAACAACAATGCCGATAGTACCCAATGCACCTAAAACCTTGCCAATGATTTCTTTTTTGAACGGAACCCATACGCCGATGACAAACAAAGAAACCGCTGCGATTCCAATAGGATTGAACAGGTTTACCAAGCCGGTGATTTCCTGCACACCTTTTAATCCACCATACTGATTCATCAGCATTGGAAGCAGACTAACAACAAATGCTGATGATAAAATTATTTTCTTCTTCATAATAATCACTCTCCTGTATCGAGGAAGTAATATGCAACCTTATCCTTATCGTCTATGTGAACTCTAAGTACGGTGTCATCGTCAATCTTCCAATGGAGCATAGTGGTTCCGATAGTTGTATAACTTTCTTCGTCCGGTTCTCCCCAAACAGTAATTAACTGATTGCTACGATAACCAATCAAAAACGATGCATCATCCATTTCCGCAAGCATTTCAAGCGTTGGAAGATTATCGGTACTCTTTCGCACAGCATAAGCGACACGCCATGCAAAGGCTGCACCTATAACGACAGCAACAACAATCAAGATAGTCATCAATTTCTTTTTCATGGGGTATACCTCCATTTCTACATCAAGGCTTGTTCTTTACCAACAGATAGGAAAGCGTACTGATTGCAAACGTAACGGTAACATGCAGCAGAACATTCGACATTGTAAAATTGTAGGTATTAGAAACCTCTCCCCATTCAAGAAGGTAGTGGCAACCCATACCTGCCAAAACAATTCCCAGATTCAAAAGTGCAGCATACGAAACCTTTGACAGCTTCAACACACGTTTCTCAAAGATACCGAGTTCCAAATAACAGGCGATATTCAGATATAACAAGATCCCCGTCAAAGCGTGTGAATAGTGCTTTCCGAAGTTATAGATAGGAAAAGCGGCACCGCTGATAATAACAAAAAGAATAATCAAAACAATGCGCCATTTCTTTGACATAGGTTCACGCTCCTTTCAATTCAGGACTTGTTGTTATCTGATCTATTCGCAGGCGTTTTCAATGTGATGGCATAAACCGTATTGATCTGCATCAGATAACTTTCAGCAACGTTTCCGTCATAATAAACCACAACTTCGTCGCCAATGGTGAAATGAGTTACACTATCTTTGTTTTCAACGTCCAGCGATACCCAGTATTCTCCAGACTCATCTTCAATCAAAATAGAAGTGTCATTTACTTCTTTGACAACGCCGGTAATGTTCGCTTCATGGCTAATTATGTAATTCATGCTTCTATTGTTACAGCCTGCCATAGTCATCACACATACAACGGCTATAATTAAAACAATCATCAATTTCTTTTTCATGTTGAAATACCTCCTTAGGCGTTGAACAGCTGCCTGATCTTTTTCAATAGCCAGGAACAAAGAATATCCAGTGCAATGACCAGAATAGCGATGATAAACATTGTTCGGACATCGTTGGCAGAAGTAAGCCATCCAAGTTTCATAAAAACTACGCAAATTATGCCGAGCAAAACAAACGCAGTCAGAATATGTTTTAATGTCTTTTTCATAAACAATCTCCGCAGTGGATAACGCTTAGTTAGCGTCCCCGTATTGAATAATCACAAGCTCGCAATCACGACAGATGTAGGCAGGTACAGTTGCTCCGCCTACAGGATTGTCTGCCAGCACAACATCATCCTTCCGAGGATTGATACTTATGTGATGTTTCTTGTTTGTCCAGATAATCATTTTGCCGGACTGGATCATTCCTGCTTCCATTTCAGAATTGCATTTAGGGCATTTCATGTTTTAATCCTCACTTGTTCTTTTTGATGCGGTAAATATCTACAACCAAGAAAACTAAAGTGCCACACACAGAAACGATGGAAGCAAAATAAGTGATGCTCTTTCCACTGGAAAAGTTGCCGATGGCAATTATTACTGCAAGGCCGACAAGAAGGATCTCCAGTGCAATTCTAAGCTTTACATCCACTTTTACAATCTTATTGATTTTATCTGAGAACAGCGCACAGAAGATGCCCAAAATAATAAGTAACAAATATGCTTTCATCGGCACTCCCTCCTTGGATATACTTCTTCACTTATATACTTGCAATCCACCGCCAAAAACTACATCCAAAACAAAAATTTCTCAAAATAATTTTATATATAACAGAAGCGGCGACTGGCGCTTTGCCAGATCGCCGCTGTACTTTCGTTTACTCGACTTCTTTCAGCAAATCTTCAACTGAAACACCAAACAACTTTGCTAATGCAAACAGGTTGGATGTACTTGGATCAGAAATGCCTTGCTCCCATTTTGACACAGATTGTCTGCTCACGCCGACAGCTTCAGCAACAAATTCCTGTGTCATTTTATTTTTAGTTCTATGATTCTTCAGAACCTCACCCAAAGACTTTTTGATGATGGCCGATTCCTTACGAGCGTCGGTAGAAGAGATATATTTCTTCAATGCTCTGCATAACAGCACAAAGAGATAAACGATTCCTCCGATAGTTAAGAAAAAGAGTGGCAGCGTAATTAAGGCCATGAACAATGTAGTTTTCATAGTGATTCTCCTTTCGTGGTTTATTACGCCTATATCGTAACAAAAACCACCTGTTGCTTCCACCAACTATCACGCACTTATAGGGTGCATTTCAGGTGCGACGTCATATTATGCAAAACAGCGGCGACTGGCGCTTTGCCAGATCGCCGCTGTTTGATCTCTTGTAATTATTTTACTCGATAAATCGGTAAACATCAAGATTTCTTCGCAATATCATCCTTTTGTATGTCGTTCAAAATATTCGACAGAAGCATTTGCATTTTTCTCTCAAATTTCTCAGAGAACTGATGTTGGCATTGTTCCGGTTTCGGCAGACTATCAAGTATGGCAAGCGCCAGTTCTTCCGCTGCCTGCTTCAATAATTCTTCGGACAACATATCAATATCCTCCTCTGTATTCGTTTAACTATAATAACGAATTAAGGCATCCATTTTGGACAGCCAAAAATATATTTTCTTATAAAACTTCGTCTCAATTTGGGACGAAGTTCTTTTTCTGTAACGATGAAAATCGTGCAGCCAATATCACAGATATTGTTCGAAGGATCACAGGGATGTTTACCCTGGCAAGCAATTTTGCGTAGATTGTTCCATAGGAAAATCTGCAAAATGTGCAAAGTGGTACCACTTTGCCCTGCTTGCCAATTTGTATTTCTTTGTATCACTTCGGACCAAGTTGGTCTGAAGTTGTAGAACAACTTCCCGACAAATTGTCGGGAAGTGAAATCTCCGACAACTCGTCGGGAATAAAAATAACTTCTCGCCAATTTGGCACGAAGTACAGTAACTAATATTACACTTGTTCCCAAATCGGGAACAAGTCGGGGCGAAGGAATTTTCAAAATCACTTGCGCCCAAGTTGGGTACAAGTTCCCAAAATAAAAATAGCGTCGTAACTTGTGGGCGAATTGCCCACAGGTTGTGTTGAGAAACTATTCCCAATTCAGGAATAATTCCGATGTCATTTTAGGCTTGCACAAAGTGGCAAGCAGGGCAAAGCTGTACAGCTTTACAAATTGGCAAGCAATGTAAACCTGTACAGGTTCACGATTTTTGCAAATCCGCTTGTTGGGGCAACATCCCCAATCCCCTTCGAACATCATCTTGCGATGATGGCTGCTCGCTCATTCTGAGCGTTTCCGAGAGTGCAACTTCTGGACAAATTGGCCAGAAGTAACATGATAAAAACAACTTCTGTGCAATTTGCGCCGAAGTAAAAAATATTTTTCCGACACTCCTCGACATACTTGTTTTTTCTACAATTATCCAGTAGAATAAACGCAGAAAATTGAATATCGGTTCGAGATTGATTTTATAGTTTTGCGGGATTACCCGATTTTGAGTCCGACATATTTGTGAAGGGACGAGTCCTTCTTCACGTTGGCTGTTACATAGAACCATCAGATAAGTGCAGGTGTTCTTGTGCTTATTTCTTGATGCTCTGTGTGACAGTTTTTTTGTTTTAACTTCAGCCCAACTTGGGCGGAAGTTGGCAGACAACACACGAAGGAGGAAATGAATGACCAACGAATTTGATTATGATGTAAAGCACGAAGATTACGAGGAATGGCTCAACCAGATTGAACAGGTTTCAGATATTGATTGCCCTCTGCTTTCTGAACCAGACCCTTACGCAAAATGTGTGCGTTCATCGGAGTTTCAGAAAAGTGTACCCGCAAAGATAGATGCCAGCGGAAATATCCACGCAGGCAATATCTCCGCATACTGGATACCGCAGATCACGCTCCAACGGGAAATTGGCGGGACAGTCTATACCGTCACCGGATATTACGAAGGGAAAACGGATTTCCTCCGTAAACTGGAACGAATGACCGTTGACAGAATGCGCAGAGCCATGGAGGGCGACATCAATGACAAATAACAAAACCTTTGATACAATATCCTTGACTAACCAAGAACTGTCAGTTGCCCCTATGAAGGAGGAAACAGAAATGTTAAGGGCAACAGACAAAATTACCGCTTTATATTGCAGACTTTCTCAGGAGGATGCATTGGCTGGCGACAGCAATTCTATTGTGAATCAGAAAAATATCCTGCTCCAATATGCCAAGGACAATCGCTTCCCGAATCCAACTTTTTTCGTAGACGATGGCTACAGTGGAACTACCTTTGACCGCCCTGGTTTTCAAAAAATGCTGGATGAAATCGAATCCGGCAATGTAGCAGTTTGTATCACAAAAGATCTTTCCAGACTTGGCAGAAACTCTGCTATGACTGGCCTGTACACCAATATCACATTTCCGAAACATGGTGTCCGCTATATTGCCATCAATGACAATTTTGACACCAGTGATCAGAACGGCATGGGGATTGATATGGCAGGTATCAAGAACTGGATCAATGAGTTTTATGCTCGTGATACCAGTCGCAAAATCAGAGCCGTCAATAAATCCAAAGGTTCCCGTGGTATTCCACTGACAACCAATGTTCCTTACGGATATATGAAAAATCCGGATGATCCCGCCCATTGGCTCGTTGATGAAGAAGCAGCTATCGTTGTAAAGTATATCTTCAAGATGGCAATGGAGGGACGTGGGCCGAGCCAGATTGCAACGCAGCTGATCAAGGACAAGGTACTTACTCCAACAGCTTATAAGCAGAAACAGGGCTTAAATACTCCACAGGCGACACCAGAGAATCCAAGCAAGTGGCATCAGACCACTGTGAGAAAAATCCTGGAACGCAGAGAATATACAGGCTGTATCGTCAATTTTAAGACCTTTACCAATTCCATTTGGGACAAGAAAAAGCGTGACAATCCGGTGGAAAACCATTCCGTGTTCTATGATACTCACGAAGCAATCATTCCAGAGGATATATTCGAGAAGGTTCAGGTGTTGCGTCAGAATCGTCAACGCAGATCCAAGACGGGCAAAACAAGCCTGTTCTCCGGCATGGTATACTGTGCCGATTGCGGAGAGAAGCTGTATTATTGCACAGCCAACAATTTTGAGAAGCGACAGGATTTCTTTGAGTGTTCCACCCATCGTAAGAACGACGAAAAATGCAAATCCCACTATATCCGTGCAGTCGTTTTAGAGGATATGGTGTGGATGCATATGGAAACTGTCATCAGCTATATTCTTCGCTATGAAGATCACTTCCGTGCAGTTGTGCAGGAACAGCTAAAAATGGAAAGTGATGAAAAGATACAGGCATGGAGAAAGCAGCTGACACAGGCTGAAAAACGTATTGCTGAGTTGGATAGACTGTTCGTGAAGATTTATGAGGACAATGCCAAAGGAAAGCTGTCTGACGAGCGTTTTTCTATGATGAGCGGAAACTATGAGGCAGAACAGAAAAAGCTCAGAATGGACGCCGTAGAGTTTCAGAAGAATATCGAAGCACAGGAGCGTCAGAATGAGCGATTGGAGAAATTCATTCAGAAAGCGAAACACTATCAGGATCTGGATTCGCTGACACCTGATTCACTGCGAGATATGGTCAGTGCCATCTATGTAGGTGCACCGGACAAGTCCTCCGGTAAGCGTCAGCAGAAAATCGAGATTTACTACGATGGTGCAGGCTTTATTCCGCTGAACTTGTTGATGCAAAGAGAAACGGCGTGACCGAAGTCACGCCGTACTCTCCCCGAAAATCGGGACTTTTAATTTTTTGCTGTTTTACGGGCACCGCCCTAACCCGATGGCTTTTTTATTCAAATGCGTTCTCTATTATATTTATAACTGGATTATTTTCTGGATGATAAACTTCTGCAACATCAAATCTTACATTGAAATCCTCAAAATCATTTTCAGCAAGATATTGTGCTGCAGCAGCTTTTATTTTTGTCTGTTTGGAAAAAGTTACAGCTTCTTTTGCTTCATAGAAGTTTGCATTTTTACGGGTTTTCACCTCTATAAAAACAATTTCTTTTTTCTTCATTGCTATAATGTCGATTTCACCCAATCTGGTTCTGTAATTTATATCCAGCAACTTATACTTCCTGTCAGTATACCACTTGCAGGCCAGCTTTTCACCAAGCTTACCGATTAATCTTTTTTCCATAAAAGCTCCGGTCTTTTTGTAAAGAAACTTTTTCTGTAAAAATCCTGAATTCCATATTCGGCAATAAGTTCATAGTGCTGTTTTGTAGGATAACCTTTATGTTTCAACAACTGATACTGAGGATACTCTTTGTCCAGCTGTGCCATAAATCTGTCTCTTGACACTTTTGCAAGAATAGATGCAGCAGCAATTGACATACTTGTGGCATCACCTTTTACTACAGCTCTGGTTTCACAAAGCATATCTTCAGGAATTTTATTGCCATCTATCAATACTATATCTGGTATTACACCCAGATTTTCTACTGCGCGTTTCATTCCCGTTAGAGAAGCCTGAAGAATATTGATACTATCAATTTCTTCAGGAGAAACCATCTGAACAGAATAAGCTAGTGCATTTTCAATTATCAGGTCAAACAGTTTTTCTCTTTTCTTTTCGCTGATTTTTTTGCTGTCATTTATATCATCGCAGATAAAATCAGGTTTAAGAATTACAGCAGCACAACAAACAGGGCCACAAAGTGGTCCTCTGCCCGCTTCGTCTGCGCCACAAAGTACAGGAAAATCTGTTCTTACTGCAGTATCAAATTCATATAAACTACTCATTAGTTTCTGGCCTTTCAAGACTGATTTTTCCCAATTTGGACGAACGGAATTCATCACACAGCATGATAGCAGCACGCTCTGTATTTTCTACGCCGCCAGACATAAGCATACCACGCTTTCTTGCAATTTTGCAAAGAATGTCATAGTTATCCAACTGAATATCATCTTCTGTAAGTTTGTATCTTTCCATAAGCATAGCAGGATAGATATTTTTAATAGCATCAATAAGTGATACTGCCAATGTTTCGATATCAAGAATATCATCTTTGATTGATCCTATAAACGCAAGATTTGCGGCGATTTTCTGGTTTTCAAACTTACGCCACAGCACACCAGGCATATCAAGAAGATCCAGGTTACCAACTGTAACCCACTGTTTGCCTCTTGTAACACCAGGTCTATCCTGTGCTTTTGCTCTCTGTGTACCAGCAATTGCATTTATAAATGTTGACTTGCCAACGTTAGGAATACCAACCATCATTGCGCGAATTTTTTCGCCGTCAATTCCTTTTGCCTGGCGTCTTTCCAACAGTTCTTTAAGTTCTTTTTCAACCTGGGATATTACATTTTTAGCACTTTTGCCAGTTTTAGAGTTGATAGCAATAGCACCCATACCATTATCTTTAAAATATTTGATCCACTGGTTTGTAATATTCATATCAGCAAGGTCTGCTTTATTAAGAACATAAACTTTTGGTTTATTTTTTATAATTGCTTCAATTTCTGGATTCTGGCTTGAATAAGGGATTCTTGCGTCAAGAAGGACTATAACAACATCAACATTTTTGATTTCCTTTTCCATAAGACGAAGTGTTTTCATCATATGGCCTGGGAACCAATGTATATTTTTGCTGTTTACATTGGCATTAGCCAGTTCTTCGAAGTTCTGTTCCAAATTCTGATTATATTCTTTCATTTATTTTACTTTTCCTATCTTTGAAATTGGAGAAATTCTGAACACAGCTTTCCCCAACAGATTATTTTCATTTATAACGCCTATAGCTTCAGCACGGGAGTCATATGAGTTATTCCTGTTATCCCCCATAAGAAATACATATCCCTGTGGTACAGTAACTTCAAGATTATCCATTGGCTGTGGATTCATTGGTTCCATAATATAATCTTCGTCCAATAATGCTCCGTTAAGGTAAACTTCACCATTTTCATAGTCGATTAATATTGTGTCACCTTCAGTTGCAACAACTCTTTTGATGAGTGGCTTGCTATAGCCATTGCTGCTATCTGTCACAACAATATCCCCTTTTTCAGCAGAATACATAAAATTGGATATAACAATTTTTTCCCTGTCAGACAAAGTATTCATCATTGAATCACCATCAACAACAATAATTCTGAATACAAACAGTGTAAGTACTGTAATGGCAAGAATTGCCACAGAAATACTTTCTATAAAATCATAAAATTTCTGCATATGATCATCCTTTTATATATTAAAACAAAAAGAGGACAACTTGTGTCCTCTTATATGTCTTATTTGATTTTTTCTTTAACTTTAGCTGCTTTACCAACTCTGTCTCTGAGGTAGAAGAGTTTAGCACGACGAACACGACCGTATCTAACGATTTCTACTTTTTCAACGAATGGTGAGTTGATTGGGAATACTCTTTCAACACCTACACCGTAAGCTGTTTTTCTTACTGTAAATGTTTCAGAAACACCGCCGTGTTTTTTAGCGATAACGATACCTTCAAAAATCTGAATTCTTTCTTTTTCGCCTTCTTTAATACGTACGTGAACTTTTACAGTGTCACCGATGTTTACTTCTGGTTTGTCGGCTTTAAGCATGCCTTCTGTCATCAATTTGATTGCGTCCATTATATTTTCCTCCATATTTTTATCAGACATTCTTACACGATACACCTCGCATCGTCAGAGGACTATCCGCTTAATGTTATACATTAACCCTGTTGATGGCTCAACAGATACTAACGCCTAAATATAATACCACAATCTATACACAAATGCAAGAACTTTTTTGTGTTTTTTAACAAAAATTATTGAAGAATATTGAGGCTTTCATCCAGAAGATTTACGCGCAGTACATCGCAGCCATTAGCATCTATACCAAACTTATTGCTGAAGTATTCCAGCAGAAGTGATGGGTTGAGATTGTATGTTGTACCAGCTGGGAAAAGAGCTGTAAATGTCAGTGTATCTTTCCCTTCTTCAACAACTTTGAAATCTTTTATCTGTTCTTTAATATTGATTTCTGTCGTTTTCTTTTTACTTACCTTTGTTACAATTATTTCAGGGTTTGTCTGGTAATCATTGATACAATCATTCAAAATAGCTTTATCACCGTACATTTTGATTTTGTAAAGTGCGTATTTAATCTGGGAAGCATCATAATCAGGTGCACCTGCTGCAGTCAGGATAATGCCATCAGGCAGTGTACCTTCCATAGCTTCAAGAATTTGCTGTTCTGTAAGATCTTCTTCTAAACGGAAGTCGAAACTTTCGCAAAGGCTTTCGTGTCCCAGAGAAAGAGGCAGAGTAAATGTCATATAAATATGAGGGTTAAAACCTTTGGAATACCAAACAGGCAGTCCTGACATTTTAAGGGCTCTCTGCATTACTTTCTGTAAATCAAGATGTGAAAAGAAAATGGAAAGTCCTGTTTTCTGAAATTTAATTCTTACTGTACTCAAAACATGCCCTCCCTAAAAGTTTGTTTGCACCGCAGCTGTAACACTGTTTGTTGCAAGGTCTGGATGTAATTGCCTGGAGCGAACGTTCATAATCTTCTACCAGGAATTTCTTCGTTACACCATAGTTGATATGATCCCAAGGGTTAATTTCATCATATGGGCGGAATCTGTTTGCATAGAATCTGGAATCAACACCATATTTTTCAAATGAAGCCATCCACGCATCGTAATTGAAACATTCGTACCAGGAATCGAACATACAGCCATTGAGATAAGCATCAAGAATAACTGGTGCAAGTCTTCGGTCACCACGTGCCAGAACAGCCTCTAAAAGGCTTTCCTGTGGGTTATTGTAGCTTACTTTGATACGTTTGTTGGATTTTGCACATTCAAGCAGATACGCCTGTTTTTCCTTGATGAGTTCACCATCATTCTGACCAAAGAACTGGAAAGGAGTAAATGGTTTAGGAATAAAAGTAGCTACGCTTATTGACACTTCTGGTTTTCCTTTTGGTCTGTTAGGCATAGACCAGAAAATATCAATAATTTTCTGTGCTGTATCAACGATACCTTTGATGTCTTCCATAGTTTCACCAGGCAGACCCATCATAAAGTAAAGTTTGATATGTGTATAACCGCCTTCAAATGCAATTTTTGCAGTTTTTTCAATTTCTTCTTCTGTAACATTTTTATTGATGATGTCACGAAGTCTCTGTGTTCCTGCTTCTGGTGCAAGTGTAAGGCCGGATTTACGGATTTTGGTTGTTTTTTCGATAAGAGATTCGCTGAAATTGTCAACACGAAGTGATGGCAATGCAATATTTACCTTTTCTTTCTGTGTCCAAGGTACCATATCATCAAGCAGGTCTTCCAGCTGTGAGTGGTCAGATGTTGAAAGTGAAGTAAGTGAAACTTCTTCATAGCCTGTGTTTTTACACAGATCAATCGCGCCCTGGTTAATAAGGTCTTTGTCTCTTTCTCTGAATGGGCGGTAAATAAAACCTGCCTGGCAGAAACGACAACCACGGATACAGCCACGCAACACCTCAACCATAGCACGGTTGTGTACAGCACCTGCCATAGGAACAACTGTATCCGTTGGGAATGGAAGATGTGCAAAATCTTTTACAATATGTTTGTTACAAGGAATTGGTGCATCATAAAGCGGTGTAACGCTTTCAATAGTATTATCTTCTTTGTATTTAACATCGTAGAAAGATGGAACATATACACCCTGAATTTTTGAAAGTGCTTTAAGTGTTTCCAGTTTGGAAAGTCCCTGTTTTTTACATTCGTTGTAAACTCGGCAAACTTCCACATCAAGAAACTCACCTTCACCAAGAACCATAATATCAAAGAAATCTGCGACAGGTTCTGCATTACATGTGCAAGGACCACCTGCTATAACCAGTGGATGACTCTCATCTCTGTCTTTGGCATAGAAAGGAATACCTGCAAGATCAAGCATAGCAAGTACGTTTGTGTATGAAAGTTCGTACATCAGTGTAAAACCGATAATATCCATTTCTTTCAATGGAGTTTTACTTTCCAATGTATATAAAGGAATGTTGTGTTCTTTCATCTTGGCCATCATATCGGTCCAAGGTGCAAAACATCTTTCACACCATATATAGTCCTGCTTGTTAAGTTCATCATACAGGATTTTCATACCAAGATGAGACATACCGATTTCGTATGTATCCGGGAAGCAGAATGCAAAACGAACATCTACTTCATCTTTATTTTTAATAATACAGCCCGGTTCACCACCTGTGTATCTTGCAGGTTTCTGAACAGAGAGCAATATTGATTTAAGCTTATTGTCTATCATCAGTTCCTCCGGTAATATTAATATATTAAATATACCATATATGACTGTGATTTTCAAATATCATTTAAGATATTATAAGCAAAATAACCGCAAGACAACCGAATTGGAGCCCAAACACCTGTAAAGCATATCAACATTACAGTAATGGAAATTATAGTAAAATTACTGATTTTAATATAATTTCTTTGATAAAACGGGCTTATTCTATATAAAATCTGTCCACCGTCAAGATAATAAACAGGCAAAATATTAATCGAAAATAAAATCAGATTTACCCAAAAAATAATATATAATTTGAAAGTGGCTTTTATTTCCAGCAAATAAAATGAATATATTACAAATATTAAATTCACCAGCGGACCTGACAAAAATATTAATATGCTGTTTTGATGAAATAAAATATTATTTTCCATTCTAAACCCAAATATCGAAATATTAATTTTGGGTAAATCCTTATAACATAACAAATACGCTATAATATGTCCTGCTTCGTGTAAAAAGCTGAAAACTATACAATATAAGAATATATTTTCTATATCAAAAAACAAGCCCGTAAACACAACGACAAGAAAAATAAACAGACTATTCATATGTTCAATATATAAATTGGATTATATCTGATTCCATTGTAAATAAATTCAAAATGAAGATGTGGCCCGGTAGCATAACCTGTCCGCCCAACTGTACCGATAATCTGCCCTGCTAAAACTCTGTCACCTACATTCATAAAATTAAATTGATTATGAGCATAAAATGTTGTTATTTCATCATCGGTTTTTATTCTTATATAATTTCCAGCTATATCAGAATAACCAGCGGCTATAACTATACCTTCAAAAGCGGATTTAATAAACGAGCCTTTTGATGCTGCGATATCAATACCTGTATGAAACTCTTTTTCATTGCTATTGAAGGGATTTTTTCTGACTCCATAAGATGATGATATATATCCTTCTACCGGTGTTAATCCTTTTTTATCCAATCCGATTTTATCTGTTGATACATTTGCGGGATAAATATCAGCACTTCCCTTTCCGCTAAAATTATTGAATACTGTAATTATCCTGTTATATCTGTCTTGGATTTCTTCATATAAATTTTTTTTAAAAATATTATACGAAAAAGTGCTTTCCATATAAGTATCAGATTCAAAAAATTCTATATAACTATCTTTGGCATATTCAAAAACGCTCTCACTACTGTTTTTTATAATAAAAGATGTAGCTATTATTATTGAAGCCAAAATTATCTGAACATTTAGAACTCCTATTATATATCTTTTCGTTTTTATCTCATTATTTTGAGAGTTCAGAATTTCATAATTATCTTTGTGCCACATTTTAACACCTCCGTCATAAAAACATATGAAAAAAGACCTGCGGATATACCACAGGTCTTTTTATGTATTTATTTAAGGTATTCAAGAATAGATTTTGCAGCTTTCTGTCCGGCACCCATAGCTTCAATAACTGTAGCAGAACCGGTAACAGCATCGCCACCAGCCCAGATGTTGCCTATAGAGGTCTTCATATTGTCATCAACAACAAAACCACCGCGTCTGTTAACTTCGATTCCCATAATACTGTTTTTCAGCAGCGGGTTAGGGCTTGTGCCAATCGCCATGATAACACCATCTACATCCATAAGGTATTCACTGCCTTCCATAGCTTTAACACCGCGTCTACCGGAAGCATCTGGTTCTGTAAGTTCCATACGGATACATTCAATCTGTTTTACAAAACCTTTTTCATCACCAATAATTCTTATAGGATTATTGAGAGTAAGAAATTCAATACCTTCTTCCATTGCGTGATGAATTTCTTCTTTTCTTGCAGGCATCTGTTCTACACCACGACGATAAACAATGCTTACATCACTGCCCATACGTTTGGCAACTCTGGCAGCATCCATAGCTACATTACCACCCCCCACAACTACAACCTTTTTAAGCTGTGGTGCAGGAGTATCTTTATCGTCTTTATAGCATTCCATAAGATTTGCGCGGGTTAAAAATTCATTTGCAGAGAAAACACCAGCATAGCCTTCACCTTCTATATTCATAAAGGATGGCAAACCAGCGCCACTGCCAATAAAGAATGCGGAAAAGCCCATTTCTTCAAGCTGTGGGATAGTAACTGTTTTACCTACAATAACGTCAGTATGTATTTTAACGCCCAGTTTTTTCAGATTTTCAACTTCATATTTTACAATGTCTTTTGGAAGACGAAACTCTGGTATACCATAGCTCAGTACGCCACCAGCTTTGTTAAGAGATTCGAAAATTTCAACCTGCACACCATCCTGTGCAAGGACACCTGCACAAGTAAGACCTGCAGGACCTGCACCTATAACAGCGACTTTTTTCTGTTTAATTTCTTCAGGTGCATTTTCAGTTTCGATTCCATTTTCTCTTGCCCAGTCTGCGCAGAATCTTTCAAGGCGACCAATACCAACACTTTCGCCTTTGATTCCACGTACACACTGTTTTTCGCACTGATTTTCCTGTGGACAAACCCTGCCACATACTGCAGGCAAAAAGTTTTTTTCTTTAATCTTTCTATACGCAGATTCTATATCACCATTTTTAATAAATGATATAAAGTCAGGAATATCAACATTTACAGGACAACCAGACATACAAGGTTTGGTTTTACAATTAATACATCTGTTAGCTTCGTTGATAGCATCTTCTAAAGTATATCCAAGACTAACTTCAGAAAAATTTTTATTTCTTATATCTGCTTCCTGATGAGGCATAGGAGTTTTAAATTCCTGTTTATTATACATTTTCAGCACCTCCAAACAGTCTGCACA
Source organism: Oscillospiraceae bacterium (assembly GCA_017555565.1). Lineage (GTDB taxonomy): Bacteria > Bacillota > Clostridia > Oscillospirales > Ruminococcaceae > RGIG3102. The sequence continues at coordinate 139,038 of JAFZGF010000028.1, read as the reverse complement.
TATGTTCTTTAGCTTCTGCTTCCTGTTTTTTATACATATTGTTTCTTATCATAAGTTCATTGAAATCAACCTGATGTCCATCAAAGTCAGGGCCATCTACACAGGCAAATTTAACCTGACCGCCTACTTTAACACGACAACCACCACACATACCAGTGCCGTCTATCATAATAGGGTTAAGGCTTACAATTGTTTTTATTCCGTATTCTTTTGTAACATCGCTTACAGCTCTCATCATAGGAATAGGACCGATAGCGATAACACAGTCATACAGCTTTCCATTTTCGATATTTTCCCTAAGGACATTTGTAACAAAGCCTTTAACACCATAAGAACCGTCATCTGTACAGATAATGCAGTTTGTAGAATTTTCTATCATTTCATCTTCAAGAATAACGATGTCCTTGTTTCTGAACCCTGCAACTACATCAACCTGTGCGCCGTGGTTTTTAAGCCATTTAGCCTGTGGCAAAGCAATAGCACAACCAACACCGCCGCCGATAACACAAGCATTTCTTACATTTTCCAGTTCTGTTGCTGCACCAAGAGGACCTGCAAAATGTGCAATTTCTTCACCTTCATTTTTATTACTGAGTTTAATGGTTGATGCACCTATTGCCTGAAAAACAATGGTTACTTCACCTTTTTCCTTATCAAAATCAGAAATAGTCAGCGGTATTCTTTCGCTGTTTTCATCAGTCATAACCATTACAAACTGACCTGGCATAATATTCTGTGCTACAAGTGGTGCCAGTATTGTCATGGAATATGTCAAATCATTCAACTGTCTCTTTTTAACTACTTTAAACACGATAATCTCCTTATAAAGTCATATATTCACATTATATAACATAATTCTACTAACTTCAATTTATATTTTCAGTGACTTAAATACAAAACAGCAGATATACGAATATATCTGCTGTAAGTATAAAATTATAGAGATTAGATATTTTCAAGAACTTTTTCAATAATTGTTTCTTTGTTAAGATTGAAAACTTCCAGAAGTTCAGCAGCTGGGCCGGATTTACCGAATGTATCCATAACAGCAACTGGCACAACTTTGCAAGGAGCTTCCAGAGAAGTAACTTCTGTAACTGCGCTGAAGAGACCACCGATAACGCTGTGTTCTTCACAAGTTACGATAAGATCTGTTTCTTTAGCAGCTTTGATTATAATATCTTTATCGATTGGTTTGATTGTATGAATATTGATAACTCTTGTGCTGATACCTTTTTCTTCCAGTTCTTTTGCAGCATCAAGTGCACGTGCAACCATAAGACCTGTTGCAATCAGAGTAACTTTGTTACCTTCTTTAAGTGTAACACCTTTGCCAAGTTCAAATTTGTAGTCTTCACCGTTAACTACTGGAACAGCCAGACGGCCAAAACGCAGATAAACTGGACCTACATATTCAGCAGCTGCAAATACAGCCTGCTTAGCTTCAATATCATCACATGGGTTGATAACTACCATACCTGGAATACTTCTCATAAGAGCGATATCTTCGTTACACTGGTGTGTAGCACCATCTTCACCAACTGAGATACCTGCGTGTGTAGCACCGATTTTAACATTAAGGTGTGGGTAACCAACACTGTTTCTAACCTGTTCAAATGCACGGCCTGCAACGAACATAGCAAATGAAGAAACGAAAGGAATTTTGCCTGTTGTAGCGATACCAGCTGCCAGGCCAACCATATTGGATTCAGCGATACCACAGTCAAAATGTCTTTCTGGGAATGCTTTTTTGAAAACACCTGTTTTTGTTGCACCAGCAAGGTCTGCATCAAATACAACTACATCAGGATTAACTTTACCAAGTTCGGCCAAAGCGTTGCCATAACTTTCTCTTGTTGCGATTTTTACGTCTGACATATTACTTTGCCTCCAGTTCTTTAGCGATAGCATTCAGTTCTTCCATAGCCTGTGCATACTGTTCATCGTTTGGTGCACTGCCATGCCATGATGCTTTATCTTCCATAAATGAAACGCCTTTACCTTTTACAGATTTCTGTACGATAACCCAAGGTTTGCCGTTCTTTTCATTTGTTTTTTCGAATGCAGCATGAATAGAATCAAAGTCATGTGCATCAGCTGTTACAACATTCCAGCCGAATGCCGCAAACTTGTCTGTAATTGGGTATGGAGACATAACATCAGCAATGTTACCATCGATCTGCAAACCATTGTTATCAATAACAGCAACAAGGTTATCCAGTTTGTAATGAGCAGCAGCCATTGCAGCTTCCCAAACCTGACCTTCCTGGATTTCACCATCGCCGAGTGCAGCATAAACAGTAAATCCTTTGCCACTGATTTTGCCACCAAGTGCCATACCAACAGCTGTAGAAATGCCCTGGCCCAATGAACCTGTTGTCATATCTACACCAGGAATATGTTTCATATCAGGATGGCCCTGAAGCATAGCACCTGTTTTACGAAGTTTAAGCAGTTCTGCTTTATCAAAATAACCTTTTTCGGCAAGAACAGAGTACAGTGCAGGAGCTGTATGGCCTTTTGAGAGAACAAATCTGTCTCTGTCTGGGTCTTGTGGATTTTTAGGATCCACATTCATTTTGTAGAAATAAAGATAAGTAAGTGTATCTGTCAGAGACAGAGAACCACCTGGGTGGCCGCTTTTTGCGCTGTGAACAGCAGTAACAATGTCTTTTCTAACTTCTACTGCCACTTTTTCAAGCGCAAGTTTCATTTTTGCGTCCATATTGTCCTCCTAGTTGAATGTATTTATAATTTGAGCCAACAAATGACCTACGCCGCCTTCTGTACAGGCAGGAACAGTTATATGGCATAATTCCTTGATGTCGTCAGGAGCATTATTAACACAAACGCTTAACCCTGCATTTTGCAGAATTTCAACGTCATTATAATAATCCCCTATAGCTATTGTATTGTTTATTTTTAAATTAGTCAAGTCACATAAAGTACTTAATGCCTTTCCTTTAGTGACATTTTTTGGCATCATTTCAAAATAAATAGTATTTGTCATTACAAATTCTATTTCGTCGCAATGGATGTTTTCTTCACAGAACTTTTTCATCTCAAGCAAAACATCATTTCTATCTGAAAACAAAACTTTTATCCATCTGTTTGAAATCTGATTTATCTCTGTATCAATGTAACTAAGCTTTTCATCTGTAAGATGCCAGTATGTATAATCGTTTTCTTTTATCAGATATGTTCTGAAATTGTCACACATAATCTCACAGCCTACACCCGGAAATTTTTCCTGAATAACTGAAAGAATGTCCTTGGCGATTTCAGGTAAAACAGCACGAGACAGTACATTTCCGCTTTCAAAATCATAAATCACGCCGCCATTATATGTAATAGCAGGGGCATTCAATTTTATCTGTCCCAGATATCTGCTTACAGACTCAACACTTCTTCCAGTTGCTACCGTAAATTTACCACCCAGCTTCTGAAATTTTTCAATCATTTCAATATTGTACTGTGGGATACCTTCCTTTGCTGTAAGAAGTGTGTTATCCAAATCACTGATTACAAGTATTTCGTTAATATTTTTGCCCATAATTATTTATATCTTACCTTGTTGTAAAATTTTGAAAATTGTTCGCACCAAGGTGCAGAAAATTCCATGTATTTATTTTTAGTCGGATGAATAAAACCTATAACGCCCGCATGTAAAGCCTGACCATCAAGCTCCTTGATAACAGATTTAGGTCCATATACCGGATCACCAGCCAAAGGATGTCCTATGCTTTGCATATGTACACGAATCTGATGTGTACGACCTGTTTTAAGTCTGGCTTCTATAAGGGTATAGCCATTCAAACGTTCAAGGACCTTGTAATGTGTAAATGCATTTTTGGAATTTACAGGAGTAATACAGAATTTTTTTCTGTCAGTCTTATGTCTGCCAATTGGTGCATCTATATCCCCTTCATCATTTTTTACATTGCCGTAAACTATTGCATTGTAAACACGGGTAATTGAATGTTCCTTAAACTGCCGTGCAAGATGTTCGTGGGCTGTGTCATTTTTTGCAACTACCAGTAGGCCAGATGTATCCTTGTCTATTCTATGTACTATACCAGGGCGGATTTCACCATTTATACCTGACAGACTGTCTTTACAGTGAAACATAAGAGCATTTACCAACGTTCCACTTTCATTACCATTGGCAGGGTGAACAACCATTCCTTTAGGCTTGTATACTACCAACAGGTCACTGTCCTCATAGTAAATATCCAATGGGATATTTTCCGGTGTAATCTGAGCATCTTTAGGTGGATGAACAGTTATCTGCACACAATCTCCATCTTTAATTTTATAGCTTTTTGTGACTGATTTATTATTTACTGTTATATCGCCGTTATCCAAAAGAATCTGTACAGAGTTTCTTGAATAGTCGCTGTTCTGAGAAATATATAAATCCAGACGTTTTCCATTATCTTCTGCAGTTGCAGTTAAAACTATTAAATCCACTATTTGTTTTCCTTTTTGTAAAATTCCGTATAAAAAGTGTAAATCGCATATAATCCTACACCTACACAAACATAAACATCAGCTACATTGAAAATAGCGAAATCCATAAATAAAAATTCAAAATAATCTATAACATAGCCTTGAAAAACTCTGTCAATCAAATTGCCTACGCCACCTGCAAAAATAAGAATAAAGCAAAAATGTTCAAATCTTTCACCATAATTTTTAACAAACAGGAAATAGGCCATAACTATAAGGGCTGCTGCGGTTATAACTGCGAGGAAAACTGTTTTACCGCTTAACATACTGAAAGCCATACCAGTATTTTCCAAATATCTGAGGCCTAAAAAATATGGGATAACAGTCATCACTGTACCGTCTGCCAGATATTTCGCCGCCATAACTTTACTTAATCTATCAACAAATATCAAAACAGCAGTAAATAAAATATTTTTAATCAAATTTATCTCCTACAAAAAAGATTAGCGCAAAGCGCTAATCTTCTTAATTTATTCTTCGCTAAAAAGTGAAGAAACGCTTCTGAATTTATCTTCAGGCTGAACTGTTTCTTCAACCAAAACAGTTTCCTGAACCACTTCTTCAACAACCTGTTCTACTGGCTGAACTTCAGGTTCTTTTTCTTCTTCGACAACAGCAACTTCTTCTGTTTTTTCTTCCGGAAGATTGCTGAGTGATTCAATATGTGTTTTATAAAGGCTGAGAATATTACGTTTAAAATCGCTAACTTCTCTTCTGAGTTTATTAAGAACTTCTTCTGTACCTTCAATTTCATTGTAAGCAGAGGAAATAATATCATTTTTCTTGATTGTAGCTTCTCTGATAACATTATCTGCTTTTACTCTGGCGTCAGAAACAATGCTTTCACCAAGGCGCTGTGCATTAATGAGAGTTGTTTTGATGCTTTCTTCTTCTGCTTTATACTGTTCTACTTTTTCAGCAAGAAGATAAAGTTTTTCTTCAAGGTCTTTCTTTTCTTTTTCAAGTGCTTCAAATTCATCAGCAATATTTTCCATAAAGGATTCTACATCCTCAGGTCTGTAACCGCGCATAACTTTTTCAAAAGTAATCTGGCGGATTTCATCTGCTGTAAACATATTTATTTCCCCCTAATATTTATAATAAGTTATAAAAAATCTGTCTTTTCGGCTTTTATTACCGTCAAAGGAAATCCTATATTTTCCTTTTCCTCGGATGCTTATAACATCCCCATTCATAATTTCAAAATCAGAATGTTTTACCAATAAATGGTTTGTTGAGACATTGCCCTGTTTAATGTAGCTGCTGCCTTCGTTTCTGCTGCAATTCAGTACAGCACTGATTACAGCATCTATTCTCATAGATGCAACAGTCACACTTTTCTGCTGTGAATACACCCTTTGATATATAACTGTATCATCACAGTAATCAAAATCCACACTGCTGCGCTTAACCTGCTTCAACTCTCCAATTACAACTGGAGCCATATGATTATGGCAGGATATGTAACACAAATTATCTTCAACAATTATATCACCGATATATTCGCGCTTTATCATAAGATTCATAAGCGCGCCAAGAAAATCTCGATGAGTCAGCTTGTCATCACCTTTTATCTCGCTTTTTAGAATGCATATCGGATAATCATAACTGAACACCTGGTCATATTCATCAAATACGCAGGCAATTACTCGTTCACAATCGCCCTCGAATCCAGAATAAAATTCAAGTTTTATACCTGAATATTTATTGAATTGAGATATAAACAGCTCCTTTTGTCTTAGATCAAGAAATGTAGAAAAAGCTTTGATATGCATCCTTTCAGCTTTTTCACAAATTGATGATGCTTTCTTGCAAAAAACTGTTTCTTCCTGATTTTGTGGTGGAATAAAACCTCTCAATTAATACAGTGCTCCCTGTGTATCAATATCATCCAGCAGGCCGATACCAGAAATATCTACATTGTATGGAGTGATAAGGAATGTAGAGTTTGCAATTTTCTGAACATTGCCCTGGTTTGCATAAGCAACACCGGAAAGGAAGTCAACAAGGCGTCTTGCAACTTCTTTGCTTGCTGATTCCAGGTTAAGAACAACTGTTTTCTTTGCATTGAGGCTGTCAGCAATATCGCTGGCTTCTTCAAATCTTTCAGGTTTAACAAGAACAACCTGAAGCTGTGGCAGAGAAGAAAGTGAAACATTTCTTTCTTTTTTTGCTGGTGATGGAGCAACTGTTACATTCTGTGTAAAATCAGCTTTGAAAGTGTTTTCAGCAACTGCAACTGTTTCTTCCTCTTCTTCCATCAGTTCATCATCGTCAAATTCTTCTTCGTCAATACCGAATGCGCCTTTTACTTTATCTAAAATACCCATAATAAACTCCTTATGTATTATAAATTATAATTTCTCTGTCCGAAAATTCCTGTACCTACACGCACAAGAGTACTGCCTTCAGCTATAGCCCATGGATAGTCACCGGACATGCCCATAGACAGTATACACATGTCTATATTATCCAATTTTTTGCTGGATATGTCAACAAATAATTTGTGCATCTGTGCAAAATACTTTCTTACTTCTTCAGTAGCATCTATAGGTGGAATACACATAAGACCTTTAACTGTAAGGTTTTTATATTCTGACAATTGATGTACAAGCTCCATAGCCTGTCCGTAAGGAATACCGCTTTTGCTGTCTTCATCACCGATATTGATTTCAAGACAGATATTTGCTTTTTTACCTGCTTTTCCGTACTGTTTTTCTATTTCATTGGCAAGTTTAAGGCTGTTAACGCTCTGAATAGTATCAGTGAGCGGAGGAAGATATTTAACTTTATTTGTCTGGAGTGTACCTATAATATGGCAAGGAACATTGTGTGAAGAAAAGAAATCTGCTTTCTGTACAAGTTCCTGAACTCTGTTTTCACCGAACAGTTTTATACCTGCATTAAATGCAACCTCCAGCTTTTCAACCGGCTGAGTTTTGGACACACCCATAAGTATAACATCTTCAGGATTGCGACCATATTTGGCACATACTTCATTTATTTCATCCTGAACTCTTTTTACATTTTCAGCTACATAACTATAAATATTTTCCATCGTACAAGTTTCTTCCTTTCACTATAATTGAATCATACATTTCTACCTGATTGTTATCATTTATTGTTTTTGGAACTATGACGTAATTATCATCTTCAAATGTAGGACTTATTTTTTTGAAATATACTATATTTGAAAAATTCACATAAACGCCCATCTGTCCATCAATAAAATGAATGGCAGATTTAGGTATTTTAATACCTTTATACTGTTTGAAAAGAACCTCACAATCAGTGATTCTTACAGAGGCACTGTATTCATCCATAACTGTACATTCAATGACAACAAGAGATTTATCTCCCAGATCAACTATTTTTTCGACAGTTGCTTTATTGAAAATATTGTCGTTTATTTTCAGTGAAATGCTGATTGTTTTTCCTTCTTTGAGATTTTGCGCAAGATCTGTATCCACATATGTACAGATACACCATTTATAATCGGTTACAATTTTACCATACCGGTTATTGTCCGGAGAAGAAGAATATCCTTCAATGATCTCCATTCCTTCTTCATAGGATTTCGAAACGATATTTGATACAGTTGCAATATCTTCATAACCATCTACATTTTTTATAAAATATCCTGTATGAGAAGTATACAGCGCTGCCAAAGGCGGCTGTATGCCATCCGAAACAGTATTTATTTCATTTTCAAGTTGAGATTTTGCAGTGGCAAAGCTATTGATACGTCCTGTTGCAACACCTATTTTATTGAGACTGAGTGTAATTTCAGTCAAATCATCCATAGCGCTGCCATAATTTTGAGCGGTATAAATATGAGCAAGCTGTGCCATCTGGGCAGTAAGCTGTTTTCTGGTTTGTGAAATATCCAGCATATTGCCATCAATATATCCAGTGGCAGCATTGATATCATCCAGATTATCCTGTCTGTTTCTCAGGTATATTATTTTTTCTATGTCTGAATATGAAGGATATGTATTGGCAACAATGCTACCTTTTGAAACGCGTTCACCATCGTTTACAAGGTAATCAACAACCCCACCTGCTTTATTAAACAGTATGGATTCCTCCCTGCAAACTATGCCCTGGGAAATAATACTGTCATTTATATAACCCTCAGTAGCCTTAATAGTGGTTACTTTATTGGCATTTACAAGATACATCTGTAAAAAGATATATACACCTAAAAATACAAATGCCAAAAACAACCCTTTATAATTTTTCTTCTTTTTGGGTCTTCTTTCGTTTTCCTGAATATTCATATATTATTTTCCTAAAAATTCTTTGGCCGAACAAAGCGCCATATCTTTATAGTCATCTTTATCGATGTAAAGCCAGTTTACATCTTTCATCCTTTTAAACCATGTAAGCTGTCTCTTGGCATAATTTCTTGATGCCTGCTTTAACTTATCTATACATTCAGACAATGAACTGTCTCCCTCAAAGTATGGGAAAAATTCCTTATATCCAATGGCACTTACGCATGTTTTAAAAGTTTCTTTATTTTTGTATACATATTCCGCTTCTGAAAGTACGCCATCATCCACCATAATATCAACTCGCTTGTTTATATTATCGTAAAGCTTCTGTCTGTCGGTATAATTCAGACCAATGATAAGGTAATCATAGGGTTTTTCTGAAGGTTTTGAATTCGCCAGCTGCCGGGACATTGTATTGCCTGTAAGTCGATAAATTTCTATAGCCCTTAAAACTCTTACAGTATTGTTTGGATGTACAGTAGCAGCATATTCAGGATCAATTTCTTTGAGAATATTATACATATATTCTATGCCGTTTTCTGTCAGTTCCTGTTGAAGATTTGCCTTTATCCGTGAATTATCAGGCTGATCAGAAAATTTTATACCATTTAAAAGGCTTTCTATATACAGGCCTGTACCGCCAGCTATAATTGGGGTTTTTCCACGTGAGCATATATCTTCTATAGCCTGACCGGCCATTTCTACAAACTGCTGTACGTTATATGGTTCATCCGGATCCAGAATATCAACAAGATGATGGGGTGCAATGCTCTGCTCTTCTTTTGTAGCCTTTGCTGTGCCTATATCGAGATTTCTGTATATCTGCATAGAATCAGCTGAAATAACTTCACCATTAAGCTGCTGAGCCAGCAAAAGAGACAACCCTGTTTTTCCACTGGCAGTAGGACCACATATAACAATTATTTTATTTTTATCTGCCAAACTGTTTTTCCAGCTCCTTCTTGGTAATAGTAATAATAACAGGCCTGCCGTGAGGGCAATAAAGCGGAATTTTCTTTTGTCTTATGTCAGCAACCAATTTTTTAAGCTGATTAATTTCAGCTTTATCACCTGCTTTGATAGCACTCCTGCAGGCAACAGAATGAAAAATCCAGTCAATTTTTTCACTTAATTCTGCTTTTTGCCCGTTGGAAAGATTAAAAGCTATTTCAGAAACAAGCTCTGCAGGATCTTCGCTGGTGATATACATAGGAATAGCACGTACAATAACACCATTTTCGCCGAATTCTTCTATTTCAAAACCCTGCTCGTCCAAAAGCTGCAAATTTTCAAGTATAGCATCTTTCTCTTCTGCAGACAGTTTAACAGTAGCAGGTACAAGCAACATCTGCTTCTCAGACTTGACGTTGTTCTTTAGCTGTTCATATAGAATTCTTTCGTGAGCTGCATGCTTGTCTATTACAACAATTTCTTCACCAACCTGACACATAATATATGTCGAGAATACTTCTCCCAATATATTAATCTGTTCTTCATTCGCAGAAATAAAATCGATATTACCCGATTTTTTGTTCTCCACATCGAGTAAAATTTCAGTTTTTTCAGTTAATGAAAAACTATCATTTTTATAGTTTTCTTTGGGTGAAACATTGTTATATTCCTTGGTATCAAATGTATACCGTCCAATTTGAGAAGTGTGGGAAGTATATGGAACAAATCTGCTGCTTTCAAAGTAGATGGTATCTGAACTATTTTGTTCAGCCTTCATCTGTGGAATTATATATTTTTCTATATATTTATCAGATTTTTCCTGGTTTTGCGCTGAAATATTGATAGAAAAATTATCATATTTGATATTTTCCTGTTTTTTAACGCTTTCATCAACAATATTATCTGTAAAGGATTGTTGCTTTACAGGTGTTTCTTCGATATCAAATACTGTTTTTTGCTTAAATGAAAACTGTTTAAGTGTAACATCTGTACTGATTGCCATTTTTACAGCTCTATACACTGTCGAGAACATTTCACCTTCGTTGGCAAATCGAACCTCTGTCTTTGCTGGGTGAACATTTACATCTACAGCATCATATGGCATCTCAATGTTGAGAACATATCCAGGAAATTTCCCCACCATTACAGTACCTTTATAGGCGTTTTCTACAGATGCAATAATTGTCTTGTTCTTTACGAATCTGGAATTTATAAAAGAATACTGCATATTACGTGACTGACGTGATGCGTGCGGATAAGTAACATATCCTGTAATTCTATACTTGTCATCACTGTAATCAACCTCAGTAACACTGCCTGCAAACTCTGTAGAAAAAAGCGATGCTATAGTATTAAGAAGATTACCATCGCCAATTGTATGGAATATTTCCTTACCATCTTTAACAAATGTAAAAGAAATATCCGGTTTAGAAAGAGCAAGGTTTGTAAGAATATCCTGAATATATCCTGCTTCTGTTGCATCTTTCTTTAAAAATTTCATTCTTGCAGGTGTGTTGTAAAAAAGGTCTCTAACCATAAAACGAGAACCTGTCACAAAAGGTTTTACCTCAAAAGAAGTTTCCTCCCCGCCAGAAAGTTTTATTTCAATGGCGAAATCCTGCATTTCTGTTTTTGTAATAAGTGTAAGATGTGAAACTGAAGCAATTGAAGCAAGAGCTTCACCACGGAAACCGAGACTTGCAATACTATCCAGGTCATCTTTTGTACTTATTTTACTGGTAGCATGTCTGATAAAAGCAGTTTTTACATATTCACTGTCTATACCACTGCCGTCATCTTGCACCAGAATTTTTTTGATGCCGCCGCGTTCAATATCCACAAGAATATTTTTTGCTCCGGCATCTATTGAGTTTTCGACAAGTTCTTTTACCACAGAAGATGGTCGTTCAACAACCTCTCCTGCAGCGATAAGTTCTGCTGTTTGTTTATCAAGTATATTGATAACTGCCATCTTCTCCCCTGCCTTTATATCATAGATTTAAGTTTATTTAAAATATTAAGTGCTTCAATTGGTGTAAGTACATTTACATCTACTTTTTCGAGCTCCCGAATAAGTTCGTTTGGAACAACCTTCTCAACAAACTGTGGTTTAGAGTAAAAACCATCGTCAAATGAAAGCTGTCTTACTGCCATTTTTTCTTTTTCAGCATTGGAAACCAGCTCATCCAGTATGGTCTTTGCCCTTTCAATAACAGCATCAGGTACACCTGCAAGTTTTGCAACCTGGATACCATAGCTGTCGTCAGCTCCACCACGAACAATTTTACGCAGGAAAGTAATATCATCACCACGTTTTTTTACAGCAATATTATAGTTTACGATACCGTAAATCTGATCTTCCATCTCTGTAAGTTCGTGATAATGGGTAGCAAAAAGGGTTTTGCAGCCCAATCTGTTATGTTTGCTATGTATATATTCCACAACCGCTTTGGCAATACTCATACCGTCGAAGGTTGATGTACCTCTACCGATTTCATCAAGTATAACAAGACTCTTAGGTGTGGCGTTTTTAAGAATTTCACTTACTTCACTCATTTCCACCATAAAAGTACTGCGACCGCTGGAAAGGTCATCAGACGCGCCTACGCGGGTGAATATAGCATCACAAACTGGTATCTCTGCTATTCTTGCAGGAACAAAACAACCAATCTGTGCCATAACAACTATAATAGCTACCTGACGCATAAATGTGGATTTACCAGCCATATTAGGGCCAGTAATAATATTTACACGATTTCCTTCACAGTCAAGCAATGCATCATTAGGAATGAATATATCATCTTTCAGCATTGCCTCAACAACAGGATGCCTGCCATCTTTTATATACAGTTTATCGCCATTTGAAATTACAGGCTTTATGTAATTATTTTTCTGAGCCAACTGTGAAAAGCCTGCCAGAATATCTATATAGGACATAGCTTTTGTGGTGCGCAGTATCTTGTCAGTTTCATCACTGATTGCCTTAAGAAGCTGTGCATAAATCCGCTTCTCTCTTGCCAGCAGTTTTTCGTTGGCATTCAGAATTTCTGCTTCAAGATTTTTCAGTTCTTCAGTTACATATCTTTCTGCCCCTGCAAGTGTCTGCTTTCTGATAAAATTATCCGGCACCAAATCAAGATAAGAGCGTGTAACTTCGATATAATAGCCAAATACTCTGTTGTATCCTACTTTAAGTTTTGGAATATTTGTTTCCCGGCGCAGTCTTGCTTCGATTTCTGCAAGAATTTCCATACTGTCATTAACAAGATGGCGGTTATGGTCTACTTCGCTATCAAAACCATCCTTGATTATTCCACCATCTTTAATTGTTGCTGGTGGATTTTCAATAATAGCCCGATCTAGCAAAGCACCAAGGTTTTCCAACGGATCAATGTCATTATTCAGATCACAGATTAACCGATTATCAGATTTGTATAAAACTGCTTTCAGCGGTGCTATTGCCTTTATAGACTGAGACATAGAAAACACATCTCTTGGGCCTGCATTGCCAAAACCTGCACGTGTACACAGACGCTCCATATCCTGAATATTTTTCAGATGAGTCTGAACGTCCATGCGAACCATAGGATTATTGTTGAAATATTCTACGGCATCAAGTCTGCGATCAATTTCATTTTTATCCATAAGTGGTGCTGAAATAACTTTTCTCAGCATACGTTTACCAAAACTTGTTTTGGTATTGTCCAGTACCCAAAGAAGACTGCCACGTTTTTCCTTGGAACGGATAGTTTCAAACAGTTCAAGGTTAGATGTTGTTGTATATGATAATTTCATATAATTATCCTGTGAATAACTGTCAACAGCATCCAGTTTTTCTATACCCACTTTCTGTGTCTGTGAAAGATAGTTAATCAGCTGCCAAAGACAGCGGGACATTTCAATACTGAAAGTTTTGCCTTTAAACTGTGACCTTACAGTTTCATCTACTACAAAATCATTGTATTCTCCATCGTCTATCAATTCCACAGAACAATGAACGATATTTTTCAGATAATCTGTAAGCCATTTGAGTTTAAGAATAGGTGTATTTATTATTATTTCTTTTGGCATATATTTGAAAATTTCTGATTTCAGATTATTTTCAAAATTATCATTGCCCACAACAGTTGATTGCATTGAACCTGTGGAAATATCACAGAAACAAATGCTTGCCTGATTATTATCTATATAAATGCTGGCAATATAGTTATTTTTGTCTTCAGACAACATACTGTTTTCCATAATTGTGCCAGGAGTAACAACCCTGATAACATCTCTGTTAACCAGGGTTTTACCTTTTTGTGGCAATTCTGTCTGTTCGCAAATAGCCACTTTATAGCCTTTTTCAAGCAGTCGCTGTATATATGCCTCGCTGGAGTGGAATGGTATACCACACATAGGGGCACGCTCTGGCAGACCGCAGTCGCGGCCTGTGAGAGTGAGTTCAAGTTCTTTTGAAGCAAGCAATGCATCGTCAAAAAACATTTCATAAAAATCACCCAGTCTGAAAAAGACAATGTGATCTTTATGGGCTTCTTTGATGGACATATACTGTTGCATCATTGGAGAAAGATTAGCCAAAATAATACCTCTACCTATACTGTATTATAATTTTAATTAATTGCCGCAACCGGAACAGCTGGAGCAGGAACCTGAACAACCGCCTTCTGGAACATTTGCGATCATTGGGTCACCACCGTTGATAGCTGCTGTGATAATTGTCTGGATAAGCTGTGTAAGGCTGTCTACATCATTTTTGCATTCGTTGTATTCCATCATAAATTCATTTGCCATGATGTCAGAATAAACAGAAATCATATCTCTGTTCAGCTGTTCAACTTTAGCATCATCCCTTACGCCATCTTCTTTAACCATTTCAACTCTGTATTCATACTGCATAAGGTTGAATTTTCTGATAAGGTCCTGGAGTTCCTTGTCCATATCCATTTTCTTTTTAACCTGTTCAAGATAAACAATTCTGTCATCCTGCTGAAGTTTTTTTGCGAGAAGTCTGAATTCATAAATAATATCAAAGTTTTCCATTTTTATTTCTCCTTAAAATTTATATAAGTTCAGCTGTTAAGCTGGTGCCTTTTTTACCTGTAATTTTTAAATTTACAAACTGGTCCATACAGTCTGTATCTGCAATAAATTTTACCACAAAAGTATTTGACATTCTGGCTGTGTAACTTCCATCATCATGTTTTTCTTCAACCAGTGCCTTTACTTCTTTTCCTATAAAGCTGTTCAGATGTTCAAATACAATTTCCTGCTGGATTTTAATCAGTCTGTTAAGCCATACAGATTTTTCTTTATGACTTATATTATCTTCCATAGCAGCGGCCTTCGTACCGTTTCGTCTGGAATAAATATAAGTAAACAACTGTGTAAATCGAACATCTTTAACAAGTTTTTCTGTATCAAGATATTCTTCAAAAGTTTCACCTGGGAACCCCACAATAATATCACTTGAGAAAGAAACATCTTCAATCTGTTGTCTGGCATAGTTTATTATATCCATATACTGGCCGATTGTATAGTGTCTGTTCATTTCCTTTAACACTCGATCGTTGCCTGCCTGTACCGGAAGATGAATCTGACGGGATATCTGTGGATTATCCCTTATGGTATCAATCAGTTTTTTGCTGATGTCTTTTGGATGGCTGGACATAAAATGAATCACATATTCGCCAGGAACTGTACATAAAAGCTGCAACAAATCAGCAAAATCATATTTTTCTTCCAGATTTTTGCCGTAGGAATTTACATTCTGTCCAAGCAGAGTGATGTCTTTATAACCCGCCTCAACAAGTGATTTGAATTCATTGTAGATATCCTGAGGTTTTCTGCTACGTTCCCTGCCTCTAACATATGGAACAATGCAGTATGCGCAGAAATTATCACATCCAAACATAATTGATATGGAAGCCTTTGATTTTCCATTTCTCAATATCGGAGTATTTTCTACGATATCTGTTTTTTCCTGCGGTGGAAGAATCTGCTTTTTACCTTCAGTATATCGTTTGTACATCAGCAATGGCAAAATCTCCAGATTATTTACACCAAATACAATATCTACAAAAGGATAGCTTTTTTTGATTTTGTCAACAATATGCTGCTGCATTACCATACATCCGCATACCGCAACTATCATATCTGGTTTTGCCGCTTTGAGTGCTTTAAGCTTGCCTATATTACCGAATATTTTCAGCTCCGCATTTTCTCTGATCGCACAGGTATTGTAAATCACAATATCACTTTCTTCAAGTGAATCTGTCATTGTATATCCAATCTGTGCAAGAAGACCTCGTACTTTTTCAGAGTCATTTTCATTTTGTGCACAGCCAAAAGTAACTACATTTGCAAGAGGCTGGTTCGGGAATTTTTCGTTTATTATATTTTTAACCGATTGAATGTAATTCAAAATCTGCCTCCTATTCAAAATATTTTTTAAGAAAATGCCCTGTATATGATGCAGGGTTTTCGCTTATCTGCTGTGGTGTACCAGTTGCAACCACAGTACCGCCTTCATCGCCGCCCTCTGGACCAATATCAATAATATGGTCGCATACCTTGATCAAGTCAAGGTTGTGTTCAATAACAACAATTGTGTTGCCTGCATCTGCAAGCTTCTGAAGAACAGTTATAAGTTTGTGTACATCAGCTGTATGAAGACCTGTAGTAGGCTCGTCCAGAATATACAGAGTTTTGCCTGTCTGTATTTTGGACAGTTCCAGAGCCAGTTTTACACGCTGTGCCTCGCCACCTGAAAGTGTTGTTGCACTCTGACCTAGTTTAATATATCCAAGACCTACATCATACAATGTTTTTATCTTTCTGTAAATCTTTGGATGATTTTCAAAGAAAGCCATCGCCTGTTCAACAGTCATATCAAGAACATCAGCAATATTTTTGCCTTTGTACTTAACTTCAAGCGTTTCTCGGTTGTATCGTTTGCCTTTACACACATCACAAGGTACATAGATATCTGGCAGGAAGTGCATTTCTATCTGCAGAATACCATCGCCTTCACAGGCTTCACATCGGCCGCCTTTGACATTGAATGAAAAACGGCCTGCGTTATAACCACGCATTTTAGCATCGTTTGTCTGTGCAAAAAGATTGCGGATATCGGTAAATACGCCTGTGTATGTGGCAGGGTTTGAACGAGGTGTTCTGCCGATCGCATTCTGGTCAATGCAGATAACTTTATCTATATTTTCAAGACCTAAAATATCTTCGTGTTTACCTGGTTTTGCTTTTGAGCCATTAAGTACGGCAGCTGTCTTTTTATAAAGTATTTCATTTACAAGACTGGATTTACCGCTGCCTGAAACACCCGTTACACAGATAAATTTACCAAGCGGGAATTCCACATCAATATTTTTCAGGTTATTTTGCTGTGCACCGATAACTTTTATTATATTTCCATTGCCTTCTCTTAACTTTTCAGGTAATGGAATGAATTTTTTACCGCTCATATACTGACCAGTGATACTTTCATCACATTCTTCAATATCTTTGAGTGTTCCCTGTGCAACAATTTCACCACCGTGAACACCTGCGCCAGGTCCAATGTCAACAATATGGTCAGCTGCACGGATGGTATCTTCGTCATGTTCTACAACAATAAGTGTATTGCCCAGGTCACGCAGATGCTTAAGTGTTGCTATAAGTTTTTCGTTGTCACGCTGATGGAGGCCTATACTTGGTTCATCAAGAACATAAAGCACGCCCATAAGTGATGAACCTATCTGTGTGGCCAGTCGGATACGCTGACTTTCACCACCTGACAGCGAAGCAGCACTTCTTGCAAGTGTAAGATACTCAAGACCTACGCTTTTAAGGAAATTGAGTCTTTCTTTAACTTCTTTAAGAATACTGTCAGCTATCATCAGCTCTCTTTCAGAAAGTTGGATTTCATCGAGAAATTTAAGTGCATCACGTACACTCATTCTAGTGAACTGACTGATATTGATGCCACCTACTGTAACCGCAAGAATTATAGGTTTCAGTCTGTCTCCGTGACATTCCGGACACTCAACACCATTCATAAATCCTGAAATTTCTTCTTTTACCCAGTTGGAGCTTGTCTCTCTGAAACGACGCTCCATATTTGGAATTATCCCTTCAAAGTCTGTACTATACTTGCTCATACCACGGTCAGTTTCACGATAAAGTTCAAGTTTTTCGCCTTTTGTACCATAAAGCAAAGCATCAATAGCCTCTTTGGATAAATCTTTTATAGGTGTGGAAAGTGAAAAACCGTATCTTTTTGCAAGGCCTACGTAATACATATGTGATACAGAACCCTCAGCATAATACCAGCCGCTGCCTTTTATTGCCCCCTGGTCAATTGACAGATTTTTATTAGGGAGTATAAGGTCAGGGTCTACACGCATAAATACGCCAAGGCCTGTACATTTTTCGCAGGCACCAAATGGATTATTGAATGAAAACATTCTTGGTGCAAGCTCATCAATACTTATGCCATGGTCAGGGCAGGCAAAATTCTGTGAAAACAGCATTTCTTCACCATCAATGACATCAATAACCACCGTGCCATTTGTAAGTGTAAGAGCTGTTTCAATACTCTGTGCAAGACGGCTGGCAGTATCTTCTCTGATGGAAAGTCTGTCCACTACAATTTCAATATTATGTTTTTTATTTTTTTCAAGAACAATATCTTCTTCCAGGTCATAAATTATTCCATTTACCCTTACACGCACAAATCCCTGTCGCTTTGCGGCATCAAATTCTTTTACGTGAGTACCTTTCTGACCTTTTACAACTGGTGCAAGAACCTGGAATCTTGTGCCTTCCGGTAAAGCCATAACAGCATCAACCATCTGGTCAACAGTCTGCTGTTTAATTTCTTTGCCACAGATAGGACAGTGCGGAATGCCTATTCTCGCATAAAGCAGACGAAGATAGTCATATATCTCTGTAACTGTACCCACTGTAGAACGTGGGTTTTTTGAAGTTGTTTTCTGGTCGATGGAAATAGCCGGAGAAAGACCTTCGATAGATTCCACATTAGGCTTTTCCATCTGTCCAAGAAACATTCTTGCATAGGAAGAAAGACTTTCCATATATCTTCTCTGTCCGTCTGCATAGATTGTGTCAAAAGCCAGGCTGGACTTACCGCTGCCGGAAAGGCCTGTCATAACAATCATTTTGTCTCTTGGGATTGTAACATCTATATTTTTAAGGTTGTTTTCTTTAGCACCCTTAATAACAATATTTTCGTTGCTCATTTTTCTCCTATTTCATTTTTTTCAACTTTTCAATTCTGTCACGCAGGAATGCAGCGTGTTCAAATTCAAGTATCTTGGCGGCCTGCTTCATTTCTTTTGTCAGGCGCTCAATAAGTTGTTCTCTTTCGGCTTTGGACATTCGTTTATTGCCTTTTTTCGGACTGTCTTCTTTGGAGGATATTTCAATGATACCCCTGATATCCTTTTTGACAGTCTGCGGTACAATACCATGTTCTTCATTGTATGCAATCTGTATTGCTCGTCTGCGGTAGGTTTCACTTATAGCGCGTTCCATAGAATTGGTAACAACATCAGCATACATAATAACCTGACCATTGGCGTTTCTCGCAGCACGGCCAATTGTCTGTATAAGACTGGTTTCACTGCGCAGGAAACCTTCTTTATCCGCATCGAGTATAGCAATAAGGCTTACTTCAGGTAAGTCAAGCCCCTCTCTTAGGAGGTTAATACCTACCAGAACATCAATTGTTCCAAGGCGTAGATCTCGAATAAGTTCCATTCGTTCGAATGTATCCACTTCGTGATGCATATATTTGACTTTGATTTTTTTACCTGACAGATATTCTGTAAGATCCTCTGCCATTTTCTTGGTGAGTGTTGTGATAAGCACACGCTCATCCTTGTTAATTCTTTCGTATATTTCACCCAGCAGGTCTTCAATTTGACCTTCAACTGGTTTCACAATAATTTCAGGGTCTATAAGACCTGTTGGTCTGATAATCAGCTGCGCTGTCTGTGTGGCGTGTTCTTTTTCGTACTTGCCAGGTGTGGCAGATACAAATACCAGCTGGTTTACTTTCTTTTCAAATTCTTCAAATTTGAGTGGTCTGTTGTCAAAAGCACTTGGTAGACGGAAACCATACTCTACAAGATTTTTCTTTCTGGCATAGTCGCCGCCATACATAGCCCCTACCTGTGGAATGGTAACATGGCTTTCGTCTATAAACATAAGAAAATCATCCGGGAAATAATCCAGCAGTGTAGTGCCTGTTTCGCCTGGTTTTCTGCCAGAAAATACAGCGGAATAGTTCTCTATACCTTTGCACATACCTACTTCCATCAGCATTTCCATATCATACTGGGTGCGCTGGGAAATACGTTGTGCCTCAATCAGTTTACCCTGGCTGGTAAACATCTCCACCTGCCGATCCATTTCATTTCGGATATTTTCAAGGGCAACTTTCATCTTTTCTTCTGAAACGATATAGTGGCTTGCTGGGAAAATAGCGACATGGTTTACTGTCGCTATTACATTACCAGTAACAACATGAATTTCCCTTATCCTTTCAATTTCATCGCCAAAGAATTCTATTCTGAATGCTGTTTCCTGCGAATAAGCAGGATATACTTCCACAATATCACCACGTACACGGAACTTATTGCGGACAAAGTTCATATCATTTCTTTCATACTGCAGACGGACAAGGTCTTTCATAAGTTGTTCCCTTGTCATTCTATTGCCTGGACGAAGAGAAACAACCATTTCACGGTAATCTATAGGATCACCCAGCGAGTATATACAGGAAACAGATGCTACAATGATAACATCTCGTCTTTCAGACAATGCAGCAGTTGCACTATGACGCAAACGATCAATTTCTTCGTTTATTGCACTATCTTTTTCGATATATACATCTTTGCCTGGAATATAAGCTTCCGGCTGATAATAATCATAGTATGATACAAAATATTCGACAGCATTGTCTGGAAAAAATTCTTTAAACTCTGTACACAGCTGGGCCGCAAGAGTTTTATTATGGGCAAGAACAAGAGTCGGTCTGTTTACCTTCTGGATTATCTGCGCCATCGTATAAGTTTTACCTGTACCGGTAGCACCAAGCAAAATCTGACTTTTGTGCCCGTCAAGTATCCCCTGGCTAATCATCTCAATAGCCTGCGGCTGGTCACCAGCAGGCACATAATCGCTTTTTAAAACAAATCTATCCATAATTTCAATATTTATATCTCTCAAATTCACCGCTGTCGGCCATTGAAACAAAATCATCATCTGCTACAATGATATGGTCGCAAAGTTCGATATTTATCAGTTTTAATGCCTTATATATTTTTTCTGTAGCCATCATATCTGCCCTTGACGGCAGAGCCACTCCACCCGGATGGTTATGGGCGATAACAACAGATGTAGCGTTTGTATTTACTGCAGCGGCTACAACCTTTTTAACTGTGATAGGTGTAGAATTTACCGTACCTTCAAACAGTTTGTCGCACCTGATGACTTTCTTTTTATCATCAAGAAATAACGCGTGAACTTCTTCATTTTTCTTACCATAAAATCGCGGCACAAAAAAACTGCCTGCTTCTTTTGTGGAAGAAACTATTTTTATATCTTTTGTTTTATCTGTGTTGTAAACAGCTGTCAGTTCCGGGATAAGTTTAATAAGTGTAGCTGTATGTGTGCTTACACCTTTTATTTTGCACAGTTCTTCTACTGGCGCATCAAATACACCTGAAAGCGTCTTGAACTGATTTAACAACCGATGAGCTATTTCATTGGTGTCAGATCTTGGAATGGAATAAAACAGCAGCAATTCCAAAACGTTATGATCTTCAAAACCGCTGAGGCCCTGTGAAATAAACCTTGTTTTAAGGCGATTTCTGTGTCCGTCATGTACTCCCATTTTATCCCTCCTTTAAAATATTTATTATTTACTTAATTATTAAAATAATATATACTAATTTATTATACTACAAATCAACAAAAAATTAAAGTGGGTAATATTACAAAATGAGAAGTTTCACAGCAGGTAAAAATGATAACGGCGTAAGACTGCTTCGTTTTTGCGAAAAGGTTTGCCCTTTGATGCCAAAAAGCCTTATGAGAAAGGCATTTCGAAACAAAAGAATAAAAATAAACGGTAAAAAGCAGAATGAAGACTATCGATTGGTAGAAGGTGACATTATCGAACTCTATATCAATGATGAGTTTTTCGCTGTTGAAAAATCTGTATCACATATTAAAGTTGACTACTCTCAACTTAAAATTGTTTATGAGGACGACAATATTTTAATTGTCAATAAGCCATTCGGTCTTTTATGTCACTCTGATAATAAAAATGAAAGCAACCTTATAGATATGATTCTGTCTTATCTTATAGATAAAGGGGTGTATTTACCCGAAAAGGAAAACTCCTTTACACCTGCTTTATGCAACAGAATAGATCAAGGCACCGAAGGATTAGTGATAGCTGCAAAAAATTATAAAGCTTTGGCTGATATGAATACTGTTATACGAGAAAACCTTCTTGAGAAAAAATACATATGTATCACTCAGAATGAACTTGCTGACGGAAAATATACTGCTTATCTCAAAAGAGACAAAACAGCAAAAAAAGTAACTGTATATAAATCACAAGTTGAAGACAGCAAAGAAATAATTACCATTTTCAAAACTTTAGATAAAAAACCAGGTTTTAACCTTATAGAATGTACTCTTATAACTGGACGAACTCATCAGATAAGAGCTCATCTGTCATTTTTGGGCGCGCCTATTGTTGGTGACAGAAAATACGGCAAACCCGCAAAAAATATAGATAGCCAGCTTTTATGTGCATATAAAATTTCATTTGGAAATATACCAGATAATTTATCAGTTTCTTACCTTACTAACAAAACATTTCAATTTGAAAATAATAATGTTATTAGTTTCTTCAAATCTTTATAGGTGTTAATATGCAAAATTACAAAAAAAATAATACATGTCTAACATTTATAATAGGTGCTTTAGTAGGTTTTATTATTTTCATTGCCATATATGGATTTGATGTTATAAAATTCACCAATGACAGTCTTATTATAAATGGCTATATAGAAAAAGACATCGCACAGCATTACGGTGGCTGGATGTTATATAGAAACAGTCCGTGGCGGTTTCCGTTGGGATTGGGACAGAACATGGCCTATCCTTATGGTACAGTAGTTTCTTACACAGATTCTATTCCTCTGTTAGCAATTTTCTTTAAAATCTTCAGAGATTTTTTACCTGCAACATTCCAATATTTCGGATTTTATTGTCTGCTGTGTTTTATGCTTCAAGGGGCATTCGGTAGTTTGATATCAAACCTGTTCAGTAAAAGTATCATCACAGATATCCTTGCATCTGCGGTGTTTGTACTTTCCCCTATAATGATAGAACGAGCATTCAGACATTGCGGGCTTACTTCCCACTTTCTTATTCTTTCTGCACTATATTTTTATTTCTGTAACAAAGGCAAGACTGATTTTAAAGCATATCTGCCATTCTTTATAATCAATGTACTGGCGATTACTATTCACCCCTACTTTCTGCCTTTTACATTTGGAATAATGTTCGCATTTGCTGTTGAACAGTTTTTCATAAACAAAAAAATCGTCTCTGCGCCTGCATATGTTGTTTTCAGCATTCTAATCACATTATTAATCGGATATATCATAGGTGCTTTTTACAGTACAGGGTCAATGTCATCCTTCGGTTACGGTTTTTTCAATATGAACCTGAATGCTCTTATAAATCCTATGAGCCGAGGTTTCACAAACTGGTCTTCTGTACTGCCAGTTCGTCCGAATATTTTGGGTCAACCTGAAGCTTTCAGCTATCTTGGATTAGGAATAATTCTTATGATTCCTATAAGTGCATTCATCGCTGTTCTTCATTACAAATTAAACATTTTCAAAGAATGTTTTGAATTTATTTTTAATTATTACGGCATTATTTTTTCTACTGCAGCTCTGTTTATATTCGCTGTTGGAGACTGGATAATGTTTGATGAAATACAGATTTACAGAATTCCATTTCCTGCCTCACTTATGGAGGGATTGTTCGGTATATTCAGAGCCAATGGACGTTTTACATGGCTGTTAATTTATGCAATTGTTATTGCCATTATTTTTTGTTTAACCAGATGCAATAAAATAACAGTTACAAATGTACTTCTTGCCTTGCTCATTCTCATCCAGGTGTACGACCTTAAAGACGTTTTAAATTCAAAACACAGTTATTTTACTGGTTCTGAAGGTGATCTCCAAGGGCAGGTTTATGAAAAAATTCTGAAAAACAGTATCTGGGATGACGCTGCTGAAAAATATGAAATCTGCACAATGATTTCCAGCGGCATAGCAAACAGTGGTATTGAAATTTCTGTTAAATTCGGAAAAAATGGTCACGCTGCCAACACTGCCCTTGAAGCACGAGTTGATTATCCAAAAGCAGACCAGCTGTATGCTGACACCTTAAGCAAAATTAATCAAGGTGCTTTACCCGAAAATGAACTTGTTATGATTAATGACATAAATGAAAACATATTGAATGATTGTATCGAAAATGGTTATTCCCTTTATTGCGTTGAAACTGATCATCTTATATGCAAAAATAAATTCAGCACAGAAGAAATACAAAAATATACTTCTGAAGGTAATTTCGAAATAATATATTCGCCAGATTTTTTATAAACAAATAAAAACCCGTGGAATTATTCCACGGGTTTTATTATTTTGTTATATATCAGCCTTTGTAAACTACGCCATCTTTCATAACGAATGAGCAGCGGCTCATAACTGAAATGTCTTCATATGGACTTTCATCAAATGCAACAATGTCTGCGTATTTGCCAACTTCGATAGAACCTATTTCTTTTGACATTCTGAGAAGGTCAGCAGCATTCTTTGTTGCCGCTACAAGGGATTCTGTAACTGTAAAGTTACCATATTTCTGCATAAGTTCAAATTCATATGCCTGTTTGCCGTGTGCAGAGAAGAATGTACCTGTGTCAGTACCGAAAGCGATTTTTACACCTTTTGCTCGGCACATTTCAAGGTTTCTGCCGTGATTTTCCAGACATTCTGTAGCTTTTCTAACTGTTTCTGCTGGGAGATATTTACCGAATTCAACGATTCTGTAGGCTGCTATGATTGTTGGAACAAGGTATGTGCCATGTTCTACCATAAGGTCCATACATTCTTCATCCATCATCATACCGTGTTCGATAGATGCAATGCCTGCTTTTACAGCCCATTTGATACCAAGAGCACCGTGTGCATGTGCAGATGAAGATTTACCGTGTGTATTTGCAATATCAAGAGCAGCTTTCATTTCTTCAAATGTAAGGTCAGGTGCACCAGGTTCGTCACCCATAGACATAACACCGCCAGTTGCCATAAGTTTGACATGGTCTGCCCCGTATTTGATTGTATGACGTGCAGCTTTTCTTGCTTCATCAGGGCTGTCAACAACCTGTGACATACCGCCACCCATTACTGTGCCAGGTCTGAGTGGATTGTCACCGTGACCGCCTGTTGAACCGATACCCATACCAGCAACTTTCATTCTTGGGCCCCATACTTTACCTGCATTGATAGCGTTTCTCAATGAAATGTCTACAAAACCGATACAGCCTTCGTCTCTGATGGTAGTAAAACCAGCCATAAGGTCTGCCTGTGCGTTGATCATCATATCAACCATATAGTCTGCATCACGTTTTGTGTACATATCAGTCATGCCTGATGGTTCACCGTTCATCATAAGGTGCATATGTGCGTCAACCATACCTGGCATTACAAATTTTTCGGAAAGGTCAATAAATTCAGCGCCTTCACAGCAAACTTCGTTTTCAGATACTTCTGAAATCTTGTTGTCTTCTACAACAACCCAAACATTTTCTTTTACACATTCATTAACGGAATCAAAAAACTGACCACATTTTAAAACTTTTTTACTCATAATAACCCTCTATATTCAACAAATAACTATTATCCCTTATAAACTACACCATTTTTCATTACAAATTCGCATCTTGTCATAGCTGTGATATCTTCGCGTGGATCGCCATCAAAAGCAGCGATATCGGCAAATTTACCAGCTGTGATAGAACCAACTGTATCCTGTCTGCGGATAAGTTCAGATGCATTTTTAGTAGCACAGCTAAGTGCTTCAAGCACTGGAATATCAAATTCCTGCATAAGCTGGAATTCATAACCCTGCTTGCCGTGGAAATTGTATGGTGTACCGGAGTCTGTACCGAATGCAAGTTTAACACCTGCTGCTCTGGCTTTAGTAACACCATTTCTATGGTTTGCAAGAACCTGTTTAGCTTTGTCAACCATATACTGTGGGATACCTGCTTCTGCGCCCATAACGATGATTCTTTCAGCAGCTATGATTGTAGGAACGAGATATGTGCCACGTTTTGCCATTTCTTCTATACATTCGTCATCCAGCATCATACCGTGTTCAACAGATGTTACACCTGCTTTTACCGCACATTTTATACCATTTGTGCCGTGTGCATGTGTTGCAGTGATAACCCCATACATTTCAGCGATTTCACAAACTGCTCTCATTTCTTCGAATGTCATCTGCTGTGCGCCAACTGTTGTACCTTTACTCATAACGCCACCTGTAGACATAAATTTAAGAACATCTACACCATGTTTTACATTGTATCTGGCAGCTTTCAGCATAGCGTCAGCACCGTCACAAATCTGGCCAGAACCTGCAACAGGAGATTCTGTAATGTAAGGGTTATAGTGACTGTCTGCATGGCCGCCTGTTGTACCGATACATGGGCCGGAAACAAGAAGTCTTGGGCCTACAACTTCACCTCTGTCGATTGCATTTCTTAATGCTACATCGTTGAATCCAGGGTCACCTACTGAGCGCAGTGTTGTAAAACCAGCCATAAGGTCGGTCTGTGCCATTCTCATCATAAAGAAAGCATGATCACCAAGAGTTTTCTGACCGCTTGATGGATTAGCTTCACCATTGGAAGAAAGATGAACGTGACAGTCTATAAGACCAGGTGTAACAAATTTATCAGTAAGGTCTATAATTTCATAGCCTTCAGTTTCTTCAGTCCAAGGACAAACTTTTTCAATAATATTGTCTTTAACAAAAATCATCACATTTTCCAGAACCTGCTGGTTTTCTGCATCAAACATTTTGGAACATTTTAACACTTTACAAGACATAATAATCTCCTTTTATACAATAAAATTGCTTTTAAAAAACAAAAGACAGGAAAGAATGTTTCCTGTCTTTTTTAAGTCAATAATTCAAATTAGAAAATCATTGGAGCGATAATGCCAGCGAATACAACAGAAGCGATTGTAACTGTTGTGAAACCACCAACGATCATTTTTGGCATAATGTAGTTCAGGGCTTTTTCTTTTTCTTCAGCTGTGAAGTCTGTCATAGATGCAACAACTTCGTTTGACAGGATTTCTGTACCTGGGTAGCCAAACAGAGCTGTAACGCCACAAGCGATGGAAACAAATGGGTTGTAACCAACAATTTTGCCAGCGATAAGAGCCATAACAGCAATACCGATAACACCAAGAACGAGACAACCGATAAGTGGAAGAATAAAGTTAAGAGCATCCATTGGAGATACTGATGCAAAGCCGTTGAATGTAAGAGCGTACATACACAGCATAATGTAGCCGTAACCGCCTGCATCTTTAAGTGCATTTTTCTGCAGGAAGTTGATTTTCTTAGCAACGATACCTACCAGCAGGTACATAATGTTAACATTAAGGAATGTCAGCACGTATGTAGAAAGCAGGTAACCGCAAACTGCAACTACAGCAAGTTTAAAGAATTTAAGTGTAGATGTGTCAGAAGCAGGATCTGGAGTTTTGAAAAGATTTGTTTCAGGAAGTTTGAATGCAGCTTTCTTTTCTGATTCGCCAGAGAACATACCTTTAGCTTTTGCACTGATAAGTTCCTTTTTGAGGCAGAAAGAAGCAACTGGCATACCAACCATTGACTGGAATGCAAGAACCAGTGCAGCAAAACCTGCGAATGCTGGTTTGCCTGCAACGTTAGCAGCTTCAGAAACGATCTGGAAAGCAATAACACCACCAGAAACAACTGGAGCAGCTGTAAGAGCATATTCTCTACCGAACAGCATTGTACCAGCTGTGAAAGCCAGAACACCGATACCTACAAGGCCAGCACAGCAAACAACAACTGTTTTCCATTCAGCCAGCAGGTCTTCGATTTCAATGGAAGTACCCATGTTAACAAGTAGCATTGCAACACCTGTTGCATTAAGTGTAGGAAGAAGTGTGGAATCAACAGCGATAGTAGCTGGGATTGCACCGGACCAGAAAAGGCCCATTGCTACGAAACATCCAAATACCATGGATGAAACGAAGCCATTAGTTTTACGTGAAAGAAATTCGCCGATTACGAACGCAAGAGCGATAACGGCGAAACACATCATTGGAGTCCAAGTCATAATAAATTTCCTCTCTATAAATAGAATTCAAAAAATAAAAATTAAAAGTTTGTTTTTACAAGATTACGATAGATCATCGGCTTAAAAAGACATATTAAATTTTCAAGGTTCACGTTTTTTAGCTCCAATAGTGCAAATGGCACTTTACATAGGATTCTAATATCGCTAATGTCGCTTTTCACCAATGACCACCTCCTCTTGACAATCAGTCATTCATATTTTCTGAAATCAAATCACACTATTATACGGACTATAAATATAACACTGTATTTGATATGCTCACATTATCCTACTTTTATTTGCAATAGTCAACATTTTTATACATATTGAATTTTATTGCAATTTTCGTCTATTTGACAAAAACTTGGTTAAAAATTAAACAAAATATGTCGTTTTGCACAAATACAGTTGTGTGTAGTGTATGTACAAAATAATACTACTGTCTATTTTTTGTCTATTTTGTATAATTTTAATCATAAAATTTTGTTTAACTTTATCATATCATTTTGTGTATTATTTAACATACTTTTAAAAAAGGTATTGACAAATATATTAAAATATAAATAAAAATCCTGTCTGGAGGTTAATATGAAGCCTATTTGTCTTGTACGCACACAGCTTACAGAAAACACATTAAATCAATTATGCAATATTATGCAATCTAAATGTGAATTAATAATTTCAAATGGTGATGATTATATAACATCAGGTCTTCCCCACCCTTTTACAGATTTCCAGCTTGAAAATGCCGAAATTATTATCGGTAATCCAAGTCTTGATACTCTTTCCAAGTGCAAAAACCTTAAATGGCTGCAACTTTCTTCTTCTGGGGCTGACAGCTATGCAACCTGCCAGTATATTGACAGAAATAAAACTGTTATAACAAACGCAACCGGAGCCTATGGCCATGCTATTGCAGAATATATGGTGGCTTGTGTTATGTCTATGACCAAGAAATTACATTTGTACCGTGATAATCAAAACAACTGTTTGTGGCAGGATATGGGATTTGTCAAAACCATAAACGGAAGTAATGTATTGGTTGTAGGCTTTGGCGATATAGGTGGACAGTTTGCTGAAAAAATGCACGCCCTTGGTGCAAATATCTACGGTATAAAAAGAACTGTTACAGACAAACCAGACTATGTTATTTCAATGGATACCCTTGATAAGCTTGATTCCCTTCTACCAAAAATGGATATTGTTGCTCTGTGTCTTCCCAATTCACCTCAAACACAGAATATAATATCTGACAAACAGTTGGAACTTATGAAAAAAGGTGGAATACTGATTAATGTAGGCCGCGGAAATGCTGTGGATACCCTGGCTTTATGTAATGCACTTTCTGAAGATAAAATTGGTGGTGCGATACTTGACGTTACAAATCCAGAACCTTTGCCAGAAAATCACCCATTGTGGAAACAGAAAAACATTATAATCACACCACATATATCAGGTGGATATCATGCTGCAGAAACTATTGAAGGCATAGAAAGAATAATTCTCGAAAATGCCAAAAGATATGTGGATGGCCGTCCATTTATAAATCAGGTAGACTACAATACAGGATATAGAAAGAAATAAAAAACGCCCGGGATTTTCCCGGGTATTTTTTTATATTAAGTCTTTTTCGCTATAATATCTGTATGATTTCATATCAAGATTTTTAAAGGTTATGCCCTCATCATCAAGAATGATATAACTGTGTTCGCTATTCTGTTTTGGAATAGAAACAGAACCAGGGTTGATATAATAAATTTCTCCTGCTTTTTCACACACAGGAATATGTGTGTGACCATGAAGAAGAATATCTCCTTTTTTAAGCATTGGCAATTTCTCAAGGTTGTGGTTATGACCGTGTGTTACAAAAATCATTCTTTTGTTCCAATAAAGAAGTGCATAATCTGCCATTATAGGAAATTTAAGAACCATCTGATCCACCTCTGTGTCACAGTTACCGCGTACACAAAGAATTTCCTCTTTCATGTCATTTAACATTTCTATTACTTTTTTAGGAGCATATTCTTCAGGCAGGTCGTTTCTTGGCCCGTGATAAAGCACATCACCTAGTATAACAAGTTTATCTGCATTTTCTTTTTTATAGCACTCCAGCATTTTTTCACAGTAATAAGCTGAACCGTGAATATCTGAAACAATCATCAATTTCATAATCTTTCCCCCATCATCAATTTAAGGATATGGAATGGCTGTTGTGTGACACACCTTGCCTACCATCTTCCATTCCGGATATTATATATTGATAATGCCATAAATCTTTACCTTTTTCAAGCCATTTTTTATATTCTTCAGTTTCTATAAGATAATCATAATATTTATCAACTGTTCCAGAGAAACAATAGATATTGAGTTCTGCAAAGAAATCAGCCAGCAGTTTCTTTTCTGCTACCGGGTATGTATAGTCTTCAAGAGCACTCATACATCTCATAGATTGTGATTTCATATAAAATTCTTTAGCGTAATTACCGAAATCAAGTATGTTTTCATCTGCTATTCCGTATTCTTTCGCCCATTTCTCAATATTCACAGACTGTGTTATGTAAGTAATGATTGACAGTAATTGCTGTATGGGTTAAATTAAATATATGAAAAATTATTATATTAATAGATGTCTTGAACTGAGAGATGTTTACCTGGATTATCCATTTGATAAAGGTGAATGGGCAGCAGCAAGGCATTCAGACAACAAAAAAATTTTTGCTCTTATATATGAGCGCAACAATAACATATGTATTAACTTTAAAAACACACCGGAATGGGGTGTGTTCTGGAGAGAAAGTTTTGATGCTGTATCCCCTGCTTATCATATGAATAAAGAGCATTGGAGCACTGTTGTTATAGGCAGTGATGCAGATGAATATCAGATAATGCAGATGGTTGCAGACAGTTATAATCTAACCAAATCAAAAAAGAGGATTAAAAAATGAGCAGCAAACTGAAAAATATTTTAGAAACAGCCTACACCCTGTGTGATAATCTGGAAAGAACAGATATCTGGGATAAGAGCCATACATCAAAAGCCAGAGAAATATTCCGCGGTGAACTTTTTCATTTTCTGCTTTACTTAAGCTTTGCAGATGCTAAAATAACTGCAAAAGAATCTCAGTTTATTGAAAATAATCTTGGCTATAAATACTCTGTTAAAGAAATGAGAGAGTATGCAATCGCAAACAGAGTTTATGGGCCAGAATTCACCGGTAAAATCCCTTACTGTTTCAAAACATTTGTAAAAGCCGACAACAGTCTTGGCCAAGTAAAAGAAACATCAAAGCTTATTTTACAGGTTTACAGTTTGTTGGGCCAGGAATACATCGCTTGCGACGGCGAAGGCAATTCTGAAAGTTTCTCTCTTAACCTTTTTTGTGATAATTTGCAGGATTATATCGATAAAACCTTTGTTGATGCTGCAAATATGAGCTTTGGTGGTCTTTCAGAAAAAGAAAACAACATTGCAAAGCCAAATGCCTTTACGCCTGATTTTTCTGATATTAATACAATAAGGGAAGAAAACGCCGAAAAGATTCAACAAACAGAAGAAGAAAAAGAACCAGAAAAAACTCTTGATGAATTGCTCAATGAACTTAATACCCTTATTGGTCTTGAAAAAGTTAAAGAAGATGTAAAAAGCCTTATTAATCTTGTTAAAATAAGAAACATCCGAAAAGAACGCGGTATGGACAGCCCAGATATGAGCCTGCATATGGTTTTCAGCGGTAATCCTGGTACTGGCAAAACTACTATTGCTCGTTTGCTGGCACAGATTTATAAAGCTATGGGACTCCTTTCAAAAGGACATCTGGTAGAAGTTGACCGCAGTGGTCTTGTAGGCGGTTATGTAGGTCAGACAGCACTTAAAGTTCAGGAAGTTGTAAACAAAGCTTTGGGTGGTGTGCTGTTTATTGACGAAGCCTACTCACTGACTGTAAACAGAGGTGCCACAGACTATGGTTTTGAAGCAGTAGACACATTGCTGAAATATATGGAAGATAACCGAGATGATCTGATAGTAATTGTTGCCGGTTATCCTGCGCCTATGGAAGAATTTTTAAATTCCAATCCAGGTCTGAAATCACGTTTTAATAAATATCTTTTCTTCGAAGATTATACACCTGAAGAACTTATAGGGATCCTGAAGCTTAATGCAAAAAAAGATGATCTTGTTTTAAGCGAGGAAGCAGAAAAATTCGCCAAAGAGTTCTTTACAAAACGCTGTGAAAACCGCCCTGCAAACTATGCAAACGGCCGTGATGTAAGAAACTTTTTTGAAAAAGCACTTATTAACCAGGCAAACAGACTTGCAGAACTGGAAACACTAAATGACGAACAGTTGACAACTCTGGAAATAGAAGATTTTAATACAATACTGTTATAAAAATCAAAACCGGCAGGTATACCCTGCCGGTTAAATTATTTTTTATTTGAATTTTTTTACTGCTTCAACGTGCATATTGATAAGTTTTTCTCTGTCTGCTTTCATTGAAACATATGTATTAGGCGCTTTACCTGTGTAGTTAGCCAAGTCTGTTACTGTACAGCCACGAGTTTTTACACCTTTGAGCTCTACATCAACATAGCAGTGTTTGAATTCTACAACAGATTCATCCAGCAGCCATGCTACAGGCAGTGAGTCATGAAGAACAGCGCCTGGCAGACCGCCAAGAGCTTTGTAAATATCTGAATACTGCTGCATACAGTCTTTAAGCCAAACACCTGTTTCGCCGCCATTATCAGCTATTGCCTGTCTTTCATCATCAGTGATGAAACATCCCATTGTAGCATCAAGACTGAACATATATTTAGGAACATCGCTCATAAATACGATTTTGGCTGCATCCGGGTCATGACCGATATTTGCTTCAACAGAAAAGCCCATATTACCGCCAAATGCTGCACCGCCCATAAGAGCTATGCACTCAATTTTACTGCGCAAGTCTGGGTAAGCCATAAGGAATGTGGCAATATTTGTAAGTGGAGCTGTAGCAACGATAGTTACTTTTTCTTCGCTTTCTCTTACTGCTTTTGCCATAAGGTCAACCGCTGGCATATTTTCCACCTGTTTTGTTGGTTCTGGCAGTCTGCTGCCAACATTACCCAAACCATCACGACCATGAATATCAACCATTGGAGCAATAGAATAATCGATCGGTGGATCAATTACAGGGCGGTATGCACCTGCTGCAACAGGTACATCAAGTTTGAGCAGTTCGCAGATTTTAAGTGTGTTTTTGGTTGTATCTTCAACAGAGGAGTTGCCGAATACTGTTGTGATTGCTTTAAGATCAAGTTTATCAGAGCCTGCAACCAGCAACAAAGCCAGGGTATCATCAACACCTGTGTCTACGTCCATAATAATAGGTCTTTTAAGCATATCAGCAGTCCTCCTTGTCATAGGATTTTACACAGTCAAAGTACAGTTTAACAAATTTTTCTCTATCCATCGCAACTGGAATTTTTACATTTTTAAATGGTGCAAAACCAAGCCAGTCGATAACTGTCTGACCAGTTGTC
This sequence comes from Oscillospiraceae bacterium, assembly GCA_017555565.1. Lineage (GTDB taxonomy): Bacteria > Bacillota > Clostridia > Oscillospirales > Ruminococcaceae > RGIG3102. Next base: position 105,267 of record JAFZGF010000028.1, on the reverse strand, counting down.
ATTTCACCAACACAGTCACAGAATGCATATTTTTCAACGTACTGACCGATGGATTCGTCAATGATAACTGCAGCAGCAACAGGGTCGCAGGTATAGTGATCTTCAGATACAAATGTACCCTGACCTCTTTCTTCAAGTTTTGCTCTGTTGGAATCTTCGTGTTCCATCATCCGTTTTGCAAGAGCTGCAAATTTGTTTGATTCTGGCAGTGTGCGCAGGGCGTCTGCTTCTTCTTTTGTAAGGTAAACCATATGGCAAGCATTAAGATCTACCATTGTAAAATCAGCAAAGCCAGCCTGGAGAACAATTTCGCAAGCGTGTGGGTCCTGGGCAATGTTGTATTCAGAGTAAACACCAAAGTTACCGCTGCCAGCTGCGCCACCCATAATAACCAGTTTTTTAACAAGTTTTGGCAGCTGTGGGTATTTCATAACTGCAATTGCAAGGTTTGTCAGTGGGCCGATTGCTATAATTTCAAGTTCACCATTCTGTTTAACAGCTTCTTCCCAAATAAAGTCCCAGGCATAACCATCAGCAAATTTTGCATCTTCAGGCAAAGTATAATCAAAACCTATCAGGCCGTTGTTGCCATGTACATATTCTGCACGTGAAAGGCGCTGAATAAAAGCTTCTTCAGAGCCACGATATACAGGACAGTCAATACCATACATCTTGCTTAAAAACAGAGCATTTGCAGAAGTTTTTGACAGTGGTACATTGCCGTGAACCGCTGTAATACCACGGATATCAAACTGACCGCTACCCTGCAGCATCATAATACATTCAGCATCGTCTATGCCAGGGTCACAGTCAATAATCAAAGGTCTTTTGAGCATAATAATTTCCTTCCTTTTTCTAATATAATCCGTAAGAAAACCAGGTGACTGTATCTACACACTGATTATCCTCCAAATAATTCATAATTTCATTTTACCATAGTACTGTAATAAAAAACAAGGTAAATAAAATCAAAACTCTGCATTTAAACAATAAATGCAGAGTTTATAATTATAATTTAAAAACAACATTTCCCCTCAGTATTGTGGTATCGACTTTTATTTTATTCAGTTCCAGTTTGTCACAAATCAAAGGGTTATCTGTCAGTATTGCAAAGCTGGCGTCTTTTCCCCGTTCAATGGTACCTTTTGTATTTTCTTCTCCATATTGATATGCCCGATTGATTGTTATGGCTTTAAGGGCATCATATACTGTTACGGATTCTTCCTTGTCAAGCTGTACCCCGGACTGTGTAATTCTGTTTACCGCGCACCATACGCTATGCATCATATCCGGCGGCAAAACCGGACTGTCCTGATGAAATGTAGTAACCACACCCTTATTTATTGCTGTGTTTACTGGGCAGATTTTGTATGCTCTGTTTCCAAAGTTCTCTATATGAATATCACCCCATTGCCAGGTGTGTGCAATAAAAAATGACGCTATCATACCAAGAGATGCTACATCTGACATCTGCTGTTGTGTTGCCAACTGACCATGTATAAGCACAGGACGATAATTGTTTGATGTTTTCAGCTGTTCATCCGCTGCTTTAAAGGCATCTATAAACTGCTGTGCAGCCGCATCACCATTGCAATGACACAGTAACTGCTGTTGTTCCATTACAGACTGTTTTACAAATTCCAAAACCTGTGAATCAGAATAAATAGGATATCCACAATAATTGACATCGTTTTCATAGGGCTGTGTCATCCATGCAGTTCGTCCCTGAGGAGAGCCGTCAAGAAACAGTTTGTATCCACCTATTTTCAGATTGTTTATATAGTTTTTGTTATACTGTTTCTCTTTGGAAAGAATATCTTTACAATTATTTATATCAATATAACTTACTACATCAGCAGTAAATGCATTGTCCTCTGACAGTTTTTTTAACAGCGTCCATTCTTTTTCACCTGTAAAACCATCCTGAACAGTAGTGATGCCATATTTAAAGTAGATATTTTCTGCACTTTTTATAAGCTTTTTCATATCATTATAATCCGGCTGTTTTATAACAGATGAATAAGATGTGAATGCAGTTTCTTCAAGGTATCCGTTTAAACTGCCATCAGCATTTCTTCCTATTATGCCTCCATCAGGATCAGGAGTGTTTTCACTAAGCCCCATAACTTTAAGAGCTTTTGTATTTGCCACACCCATATGACCACTTGCGTGGGAAATTACAATAGGTATTTCTATGCTTATTTTATCAAGATCAGATTTTGTAGGATGTCTTTTATCCGGGAAAAAGTTATTGTCATAACCAAAACCTACAATAAATTCGTCTTTTTCAATTTTTCCCTTATCTGTTTTGAAATTCTGCAGTATATTTAATATTTCTTCTATACTTTTTGCCATAGAAAGATCTGCAATGGCAAGAGTATTGGCTACAGTTGTAAAATGACTGTGGCCATCTATAAATGCCGGCAGCATAGTCTTGCCCTTTAAATCATAAAAATCATCGGCATATTCTGAAAGAAAGCCGTAGTCACCAGTCGCAAGAATCTTACCGTTTTCACACAACACAGACTGTGGCATAGGCTGACTGGTCATAGTAATAATATTGCCGTTAAAATAAAGTGTTTTCATATAAAGCTCCAAAATTATTATTTGCTTATAAACTATAATAATACACAGTTGTGTACAAAAAAAGAAAAAGGCCGGGAAAACCGACCTTTATTTTTTAGTAATTAACCTTTGATAAAGTCAAGGATTCTTGCCTTTGGCTGGAAGCCAACTGTACGTCTTACTTCTTCACCATTTTTGAAAAGAACCATTGTAGGAATGCTCATAACGCCGTATTTCATAGCGATGTCCTGAGCCTGGTCTACATCCAGTTTAGCTACTACTACTTCGCCTTCCAGTTCTACTGCCAGTTCTTCGATTGTTGGTGCCAGCATTTTGCAAGGACCACACCATGTTGCCCAGAAGTCAACAAAAACAGGTTTGTCACCGTTGATGATTTCGTTGAAGTTTTCGTTTGTAAGTGTAAGTGCCATAATAAAATCTCCTTTATTTATGTTCAATATTCTTTATGACTATAATATATCACATTATAAAATATTATACTGTGATTTAATCACCTGATTTTTACAGGCGTTCCATTAATTTCTTTTTATCTACAATTTCTATTTCTTTTCTGGAAACCAGAACTATACCTTCTTTTTCAAAATATTTCAGCATACGGGAAACAACTTCCCTTGCGCTGCCAAGATATTTTGCAATTTCCATATGGGAATAACGTATGATTGGCCCGTTTTTAATAAGTTCTTCATACAGAAAAATTGCCAGACGTTTGTCAAAACTGAAAAACAGAATCTGCTGCATTGTCCACATTACATCTGAAAAACGGATAGCTTTCATCTTGTTGGAGAAATTTTCAACATAGATGTTTTTGCTCATCATTTTTGCAAATGCAAACGCGTTGAGCACCACAACTTCGGTAAGGTCTTCTGAATCTACATAAACATCAAATGTTATTTCTGATAGCACACAGGAAGCAGAAAGAATACATACTTCCCCTGGATTAACACGATAAAGTGTAACTTCCTTACCTTCTTCGCTCATTATGTATACACGGAGACAGCCTTTTCTGACAAACAAAACACCAACGCACCGCAAATCTGCACTGTGAACATTCTGACCCGGATGGTATGTCACATATTCAGTGTTATGGCACACAAATTCTTTTTCTTCATCGCTGAGATGCCCCCAGAAATCTTCATATTGGGAAAGAAATTCCATCTGTTCTTTTTTATTCACTGTCAATCCCCTTTTTAATAAATCAAGCTTTACTTTATTAATATAACATTTATGATGTTATTTTTCAATCAGTAAAATTTTAATGCCATTTTAAGAATCCACTGCTGTTTTCTGCTTTTTCAACTGCAGCATCCAATGTTTCAAAATAACCGCCGCCGGCATTTATTCTGCCCGGGTGCAATATATCTTCATACCATACAGAAAAACACTCTTTTTCTGCATCTTCTCCCATCAATTCATCTTCAAAGTCACCTGTACCATATAAAACATCGGATTTACAGATATATACGTGGTATTCTTTTTCACCATAATGGCATATGCCTGTTTTAAGTATTTTTTCTTTATAAATCATAATTTTTATCGATTATACAATTTTTACAGATCTGCTTTTTTCACCTAATGGATGATTTTTAAGAACCGGTAAAATAGCCTTTTTCATTTTAATATAATCTTTACCGTAATAGTAAAGCGCTGTTTCTGTCGGGCCTTCCCAGTGGCTTAATCTGTTGGCAAGTCCATTCAATGCAGTGTCCAGCTGTTCTATCAACTGATTTATATCATTGTTTTTGTACACTTCTTCAGGAAGTTCTGTCCCGTTCAGGTAAATAGCCATTCCCTGTGCAGTGCCAATTGGTGTTTCTTCTCCATTAATAATCAGCTTGCTTCCTTTTGGAATAATATCAAGTCTTTTTACAAGAGAAATAAACGGATTAAGTCTGTTTTTATAAATCACCATAGATATATCACATTTTTCTACCTCTCCGGTAGGCATCTGTAATGTTCCTGCACCTGTGATCTCACCTATGCCAAATCTATCAAACATATCCCGAAACATATCTTCAAAAATTTCACCTCTGTGTAAAGGTTGCAGTCTGGCATTCAGTTCCAGTGTTACATCAACTGTATCGTCTTTATTGATAAAATTCATAATAAATCCTCACAAATATTTTTTAATATTATAACATATTAAAGCACAAATTTACTGATTTGTAAAAAATTTCACAAAAAACGGCAGGACCAGCCTGCCGTTTTAAACTGTAATTATTTGTTGAGGTAGTTAATTGCATACTGTGCGTACAGTGCAGAGCCCAGTTCAAATGCATCTTCATCAATATTGAAGTTTGGATGATGATGTGGGAAGTTTGTTTCTGGTTTGTTTACATTGTGTGCGCCAAGGTTTGCAAGACAGCCGCCTTCTGGAGCAACTTCAAAGTATTCACCTGCATCTTCGCCACCCATTGTGATAGGTGTTTCAGCATAAGCTTTGTCACCAAACAACTGTTTGATTGTAAATTCAGCAACTTCTACGCTGTTAGCTGTGTTAACTGTAGGAGCAACCAGTCTCTGATATTCCAGTTCAGCTTTACCGCGGTATGCTTCTGCAATAGATTTGGAAATTCTGCCGATAGCTTCTTCCAGATAGTTTCTAACGTCAGCTGACAGACAGCGTGTTGTACCTTCGATAACAGCTTCGTTTGCAACGATATTCCAGCGTGCACCACCATTGATTGTGCCACAAGTTACAACTGCAGGAACTGTAGGGCCGATTTCGCGGCTTACGATTTCCTGGAGAGCAACAACGATTTTTGATGCGATGTAAACAGCATCTACACATTCGTGTGGAGCAGCACCGTGACCGCCTTTACCTGTAACATTGATGATAAATCTGTCTGCAGATGCCATTCTGCCGCCTGCACCGGAAGCAATTGTACCAATTTCAACACCTGAAGAAATATGAATTGCAAATACGTTGTCAACGCCTTCCATACAGCCATCAGCGATCATACCGCGTGCGCCAATACCAACTTCTTCAGCTGGCTGGAAGAACAGTTTAACTGTACCGTTGATTTCGTCTTTCATTTCATTGAGGATTTTGGCAGCACCAAGAAGCATTGCAGCGTGTGTGTCATGGCCGCAGGCATGGTTCATACCAGGAACTTCTGAAGCGTAGTCACAGCCTGTTCTGTCATCAAGTGTAAGAGCATCGATGTCAGCACGAAGAGCAACTGTTTTGCCTGGGTTATTGCCTTTGATAGTGGCAACTGTACCTGTTACAAATTTTTCTTCATATGGGATACCCATTTTTTCCAGTTCACCACGGATAAGTGCAGCAGTTTTGAATTCCTGTGTACCTGGTTCTGGATGTCTGTGGATAGCACGTCTCATTTCGATTACATAATCTTTGTACTTTTTAGAAAGTTCTAATGTCTTCATATTCTCTCTCCTTTATTGTTACAGAATAATTTGTTAAATATTCTATCACTTTTCTTTCACCTTTGCAAGACATTTGTTTTTCATACAAGTACATTTATTGAAATTTTACAATTATGGTGATATAATTAATTTATCTTTAAAAGGAGCTGAAAGAATGTCTGTAAATATAACAATTAAACCTTTAAATGAAGATCAGCCTTTGCTTTCTGTTGAAGAAATTGCAAAACTTATGAATTTAAGCTATGGCTATTCTGATAACAACTACTGCCTTGTTTTTAATAAGACAAACAAATATACAATACTCTACGACGAAAAAAAGATAGGTCGCGGCATAGAAATAAATTATGAAGATAATAGCATATGCCTCAGTATTCCTTTACCTACAACTTCCCATGACATAGATATTTTCTATCAGTTGGTTAAAAAAATCTGTGAAAAGATAGGTGTATATTTTATTCAGCTTGATGATGATATGGTTGCTGTAACTGATATAGGATTAAAAGCTGAAGATGATAAGGATCTGACTATGCAATCTTTACGCCGAATTGCTGAAACCGTGACAAACGAAGAACACAGATATATGATTCTTTTTGGTGCAATCAATCCTATTTTTATTGGTCCAAATGAAATCAGAGAAATTGGTGACAGTCTTGATGGATTTGATAAAATGATGGACAGATTACAGCGTATCGATGCATATTATGCCAGACCACGTTTTTATAAATTCGATGACGAAAAGATACATGGTTTTTATTTCCTGCGTGACAATGTGCCAACAACTGTACCGCTTAACCCTGAATATCCATTTCAGAAGATAGAAAATCTTCATTCCTATCTTGTTGAACTGCCGGATGAAAACTATATTCCATACGATGTTTTTATAAATAACGTGGGATATGCTGACTATTATGACGCAGAGCATATAACAGTTACATTAACAGAAGAAAAAATATCTTATTATGTAGAAAACCACGCTGTGGATATGAATACTTTACAGTCTGTAAAAGGTTTTTATTGGGGTAAAATTATTGATGCCGGATACTCACACAGCAACAAGATAAAAAGATTCAACCTTGACATCGAAGAGATATGCGGTGTAAACCATATTGCTGTATTTATAAGATGGGCAAATGAGCACGACCTGCTGAGCGCTGAGCTGATAGAAAAATGTCCAGAGCTGGATAAAGAATGTCCGGATTACAGAAATATTTTCCTTAAATCACCTGCATTCAGCGGTATGCTTCGAAATAAGCACTTCAATGAAACCGGCAAAGCTTTTGTAAATGGATACTATAACTTTAACACCGGTAAAGGCTTCCCTGCCTGTGTTGACAAAGTGTCAGAAAATTATTTTGGCACAGAAAAATACAACTGTGAAGAGTTCCACAATGAAGCATATCTGTTCACACCATATGATGAAGATTATTACAAAAATCTTTCTGCATTTATAGATGCCGAATGGGAAAAATTCAATAAATAAAAACTGCTCTCCCCAACAAATGTTGAGGAGAGTTTTGTTTAAAAAGAAAACCAGCTATACAAATCGTATAGCTGGTTATCTGGTGCCGCTGACCGGGGTCGAACCGGTACGCCGTATTAGGGCGAGGGATTTTAAGTCCCTTGTGTCTGCCTATTCCACCACAGCGGCTAAAATATTGTGCCTAAATATAATACAATAAAACCGCCTTTATGTCAACAGTTTTTGACTTAAAGACGGTTTTGTTATATGTATCGAAAAATTAATCAACAAGAATTTTTTCTACCATTGGCAGGTTCTTTTTGTTTACGATAGCCCACATTCTGATGGCAAAAATTACAACAAGTGCAATTACGCATGCTGACAGTTCGCCGATCATACCTGGCAGATAGTAGTACAGCAGAGCGCCTGGAATTGTTGCTGTAGCATAAATTTCTTTTGAAAGAACAAGTGGAGTTCTGTTAACCATAATGTCACGAAGCAGACCGCCGCCTACAGCAGAAAGAGCACCACAGAAGCAAACAAGGAATGCATTGTCAGCAAAGCCCTGGCCGATAGCCACCTGCATACCAACAACTGTGAATATTGCAAGACCAACAGCGTCAAGTGTATCGATTACAAACATAATTGTTTTTCTTTTTTCGTGCTGCATAAGTGGTTTATAGATTGCAATTGTGATAAATGCAACAACAGCAGCCATAGCAACATATGTTGGATTTTTGAAAAGGTTGGCTGGTGTGTTGTCGATGATAACGTCACGTGTCATACCACCGCCACAAGCTGTACAGCAAGCCATAAGCATAATACCAAGCCAGTCAAGGTCCTGGTTGATAGCTACATAAGCACCGGAAAATGCAAAAGTAACAGTACCGATTACTTCAAGAATAAAAACTATATTTGGATCCATAATTCCCTCACCTGTAAAATCAATATTAAGTAAATAAAAACCTTAAATATACTAACATTTTCCAAACAAATAGTCAATATGTCAACTTATTTTTTTATCTGTTTATATATAATAGCTTGTTTAAAAAAAGTGTTTATTTTAATAATGTGATATGTTAATATATATGTATGAATAATGTATTATCGGAGGTTTACAATGAGCAAAATTCCTGTAATTATAGACGTTGACACCGGTATTGATGATGCTATGGCCCTTGTGCTCGCCCTGCAGGCAGACAAATTGGATATCCGTGGTATCACTACTGTTGCCGGAAACCAGACAATAGAAAAAACAACAAGAAATACGCTGGATGTGGTGGAATATTTTGGCCGCAGTGAAATACCAGTAGCAATGGGTGCAAAACAGCCACTTATCCGCCCACAGGTTATCGCAGCCTACGCCCACGGTGAATCCGGCCTTGGAACAGCTGTGCTTCCAAAGGCAGAAAAAATGCCTGACGAGCTGGATGCCGTATCTTTTATCAAAAAAGTGCTGGAAGAAAGTGAAGAACAGATTACTCTTGTTCCAACAGGGCCACTGACAAACATTGCCATCCTCCTTAAAGCATATCCTCACATCAAAAACAAAATCAAAGAAATTGTTCTGATGGGTGGTGGTGCTTTTGGCGGTAACTACAATGCTGCAGCAGAATTCAATATTTATGCTGACCCAGAAGCCGCACAGATTGTGTTCAACAGTGGTGTTAAACTGGTAATGTGCGGACTTGATGTTACACTGAAAGCAACTGTTACCCCAGAAGATATTGATACCATCAGAGCAATTGGCAACAAAGCTGGTGATTTTATTGCCGAGGCTGTTGAATTCTATATGGCTATGTACAAAAGAAATCCAAATTTCACAGGCTGTGCCATTCACGATGCTGTAACAATCACATACCTTATCGCCCCTGAACTGATTAAAACCAGACAAGGTATTGCAAGAGTAGATATTGACGGCCGAGACAGCTATGCCGCCACTATCTGTGATTTCCGCCCTTGGAGAGACAGAGAAAAGGACAATGCCCTTGTTTGTGTTGATATTGACAGAGAAGCATTTGTAAAATTGCTGGTTGAAGCCTGCAAAAACTATTAAGGAGTGTGCTGAATATGTTAAAAAGACCTATTATTATTGATACAGACCCAGGTGTTGACGATACAATAGCCATTATGCTGGCTAATGCACACCCTGAACTGGATATAAAAGCAATCACACCTGTGCTGGGAAATGTTTCATATACTTTTACAAGTGAAAACGCCCTTGGCCTTATAGAATACCTTGGCATAGACTGTAAAATAGGCATCGGTGCAGACCAGCCACTGCTTATCAAAGGTATGGATTCTGACGGTGTACACGGCAAAGGCGGCCTGGGCGGCTATATGCTGAAAAACAGCGGCAGAGAATTTGATGGTTATGCCTGGGATATTATCCGCGACGAAGCTATCAAAGCAGATGGTGAACTGGAACTTATCACTCTTGGCCCTCTCACCAACATTGCTATCACTTTTATGCGCTACCCAGAAATCAAACCTCTTATCAAGCGAATTATCTGCATGGGTGGTTCAGCATATGAAGGCAATATCACACCAAAAGCTGAATTCAACGTGTGGGTTGACCCTGACGCATTCAACTATGTATTCCACAGCGGTGTGCCTATTGTGATGTGTGGTCTGGACAGTACAGAACAGGCTTATCTTACAATTGATGAACTGAAATCTTTCGTAGGCAGAGATACAAAAATAAAAGAACTGTTTGACCATATTTTCAATTTCTTTATAAACAAACGCACAAACTCAACTGATGATGACAAACTGCAGACAATATATGATGCAATAACAGTAGCATGGGCGCTGGATGAATCAATTGGTACAACAAAAAAATACTATGTAACTGTTGAAACAAAAGGCCCTAATGCCGGTTGGACAATTCTTGACCGCAGAGGAAAATATAAAAAAGAACCTAATGTGGAAGTACTTGAAACAGCAGACAGAGAAAAGTTCAAAGCTATGCTTGAAGAAATGCTGGAATACTACAAAAACTAATACATAACAAAAGCCCGCTTAATGCGGGCTTTGTTTTATTTAAGATTATCCGGGCCGAAATTGCAACCTTGATAGATTTTACCATCTTTGGTAACAAGGGCAGCGCCCACCATAAAGTTGGAATATGGTGTATATGCCTTTTCCCTTGCCTTTTTAGCTTCATTTATAAGTTCTCTGTTAGTCATAACATATTACTCTTTATCTGCTTTTATCAGTTTTCTGATAGCTTCTATAGCTACTTTTATTGCCATTTCTGTATCCTGAGAAACAGGGTTATCCAGACCTGCAGCAACTCTTTCCTGATTGCCTGCAACAAGAAGAACAGTACCACAGCGCACCCCAAGATGGCTGGCTACGATAAACAGAGCGGCAGATTCCATCTCAGAAGCTTTTGCCCCCAGTTTTTTCCAGGCGGCCCATTTGTTTGTTAATTCATAGTTTACAGCCATTCTTTCAGGATTAATCTGTCCGTAGAAAGAATCTTTGCACTGTACCACACCGGTGTGATATTTTAATTTCATTTCTTTGCAGGAGTCCACAAGAGCATTTACGATATCAATATCTGGAACTGCAGGAAATTCTATTGGTGCATATTCTTTTGAAGTTCCTTCCATACGGATTGCCCCGGTAGCAACAACAACATCGCCGCCTTTTACATCAAGGGCTATGCCGCCGCTTGTGCCCACTCGCACAAATGTATCTGCGCCAACCCGTACCAATTCTTCCATAGCAATGGAAGCCGACGGACCACCGATACCTGTAGATGTAACTGACACTTTTTCACCATCAAGATAACCTGTATATGTTACATATTCCCTGTTGTCCGCAATAAGTTTGGCATCGTCAAAATATTTTGCTATTTTCTCGCATCTTTTAGGGTCACCAGGAAGTATAACATATCTGCCTACATCACCTGCTTTAACATTTATATGACGTTGCAAACCTGCATCTGATGAAATATTTTTCATAACTGTATCTCCTTGTATCAAGTATATAAATCTCTGTAATATTATATTTTATACCGAAAAAATTTACAACTGTTTATCTGTATAGCATATCCATATAAAATAAAAACAGCCCCAATGGTATTATCGGTTCTGGATTTCTGAAATAAATATATTATTTGGTAGCAAATTTATGTATCCATTCACCAAGATAATCACAGCCCATACCAATGAATGAACCGATAATCAAGCAAGGGCATAACATCTTCCAGTTACCACCGGATGCAAATGATGTGAAACAACCGATAAATATACCAGTGGAACAGTTGAATTTTTCGAATTTAGGCAACATACACATTACCAGTGTAAGCAGTGCACTCCAGATACCATAGTAGCCAAATGTAGGAAACATATTGCCAAGAACAAGAATAGACATACCGCAGGCAACACCTGCAAAATTGTTGGAAACAGATTTTACTATACCTGATATGCCACGCTTGCCGCTGGCAAAATATGTGGTACATCCTGCAAAACCTGCCCATATGCTCAAACCTGTTGCGCCCGCAATATATGTCCACAAACCACACAGAATAGCTGATGATATACTGCCTGCCAACAACGGACTCATTTTTTTCATAAGATTTACCTCTATAAACTACTTTAGTTTAATTATAATTGCAAATCACCTATAAAACAAGAAAAAAACGGCCATTTCTGACCGTTTTTATTTATTTTATTATTCTTCTGCGAAAATAACTGTTACATCTGGGTGCAGCTGCAGGATAGAAGCAGGAACTGCTGGTGTAATAGGACCAAAGAAAGATTTTTCTACGATTTCTTTCTTTTTAGCGCCATTTGCAATAAGCAGAACTTTTTTAGCCTGCATAATTGACATCATACCCATTGTGATAGCTGTTGTAGGAACATCTTCTTTCTTTTCAAAGAAACGTGCGTTAGCTTCAATTGTGGATTCATCAAGAACAACTTCGTGTGTTGCAGCTGTAAAGAATTCGTCTGGTTCATTGAAGCCGATGTGACCATCAAGACCAATACCCAGCAGCTGAATGTCAATACCGCCAAGTTCTTTAATCATAGCGTCATATGCTTCGCCTTCTGCTTTCAGGTCTTCAGCACAGCCGTTTGGAACAAATGTGTGTTCTTTTCTGATATTTACGTGGTTGAACAGATTGTCGTTCATAAAGTAACGGTAGCTCTGGTCGTTTGTGCCATCAAGGCCAACATATTCGTCCAGGTTTACAGAAGTAACTGTTGAAAAATCAATGTCACCTGCCTGGTTCATTTTGATAAGTTCTTTGTATGTGCCAACTGGTGTTGAACCTGTTGCAAGACCGAGAACAGAATTTGGTTTAACTGTCATCTGTGCTGCAATAAGGAGAGCAGCTTTATGGCTGAGTTCTTCATAAGTTTTAACTTTAATAAATTTCATAATATATCTCCAATTAATTAAGCTTTTCTGATTACTATATTATCCATAGCTTTTACAATGCAGTCTGCAGGTATAACACCGCGCAGTGCTGTGAGCGGATAAACTGATGTGCGTTTGCCGATAACTGTGCCTGGGTTGATAACGCACTGGCAACCGATATCTGCGCCATCAGCAAGGATACCGCCGATTTTTCTGATACCTGTTTCGATATCTTCATCACCATGTATAACAACTGCTTTGCCATCTGATTTAAGATTAGAGCAGATAGAGCCTGCGCCCATATGTGCTTTATTGCCAAGAACAGAATCACCAACATAGTTGTAGTGGGGTGCCTGTACTTTGTCCAGCAGAATACAATTTTTAAACTCTGATGAGTTACCAAGAACACAGTTTTCACCTGTGATTACATTACCGCGCAGATATGCGCCAGGGCGGATTTCTGTGCCATGGCCGATAATTGCAGGGGGAATAATTGTAGCTGTAGGTGCAATTTTAACATCGCGACCAACAAGAATGCCTGTTTCAATTTCTGAAAAGCCTTCGATTCCCTCTTCTATCAGTTTTGCACACAGACCTTTGATTTTGCCCAGCATATCCCAAGGATAAACACTTTCATTAAACAAATCTTTAAGATATGGAACATTACATTCGTAAAGGTCTGCAGTTTTTACAAGTTTAGTCATTTGCATGGCCTCTTTCTTTAATAAAATCATAAATTCTGTGGGCGTGTGCTTTACACAGTTCATCTGTTTCAGCCTCTACCATAACACGGATAACAGGTTCTGTACCGGACTGACGAAGCAGAACACGACCATTGCCATTGATGATTTCTTCAACTTTTGCAACTTCAGCCAGAACTTCCTGGTCTTCCATTACAGCATTCTTATCTTTTACTCTAAGGTTTATAAGATACTGTGGAAACAGTGTAACAGGTTCTGCAAGCTGTGCAAGTGTGGATTTTTTATCTCTCATTTCTTCAGCCAACATAAGTGCTGTCAGCAGGCCGTCACCTGTTGTAGCATATTTTTTGAGAATGATATGACCAGACTGTTCACCACCAAGGGAGAAGTTTTCTTTCTGCATACATTCGTAAACGAATCTGTCGCCTACTTTTGTCTGTACACAGTCAATACCTGCTCTCTTAAGTGAAGCAACGAAACCGGAGTTGGACATAATTGTTGCAACTACTGTATTGCCATTGAGAACACCACGGGATTTGAGACGCTGTGCAAGAATGTACATCATTGCATCACCATCAACAATATTACCGTGTTCATCAACTGCGATACATCTGTCAGCATCACCGTCGAAAGAGAAACCAACATCAAGATGCTGTTCCTTAACCAGTTTCTGCAGGTTTTCAATATGTGTGGAACCTACACCCAGGTTGATATTAAGGCCGTTTGGCTGGTTACCTACTACATAAGTATGTGCGCCAAGTGCATCAAATACAGCTTTTGCGATCATCCAGGAAGCACCGTTTGCACAGTCAAGACCGATGCGCAGGTCTTTGTAGGAATGAGATGCGATAGAAATGAGATAGCCAACATATCTGTTACGGCCAGAAACATAGTCAACAATCTGACCGATATTTTCTCTGTGTGCCAGAGGCAGATCTTCGCCTGTTACACCCAGTTCATCAAGAGCACCATCAAGGTAAGCTTCGATAAGCAGTGTTGTTTCATCATCCAGTTTTTCGCCGTATTTATTGATTACTTTAATACCATTGTCATAGAATGGGTTGTGAGATGCTGTAATCATAATACCACAGTCAAATTCGTCCTGGCGGGTTACGAATGAAACTGATGGTGTTGTTGTAACATGCAGCATATATGCATCAGCACCTGAAGCAGTAATACCTGCTACGATGGAGTATTCCAGCATATAGCTTGAACGGCGAGTATCTTTACCAATTACAATTTTAGGTCTGTAACCTGGTGTTTTGCAACCTGACAGTGGTGATGAAAAATACCAACCAAGAAAGCGGCCTACTTTGTATGCCTGCATTGAAGTCAGATTCATATTTGCTTCACCACGGAAGCCGTCTGTACCGAAATATTTATTTTTTCTTTTGCCTCCGTCTTTTGAGCGGTTGATTGTTATTTTGTCATACAGAAGTTCATCTGTAGAGATTTTGAACATTTCACAAAGCTGCAGAACTTTGTCTATCTGTGGCAGTGACTGATCCATTTCCCACTTTGAAACAGACTGTCTGGAAACTGAAAGCTTATCAGCAAGGGTTTCCTGTGACATATTTGCTGCGCTGCGGAGATGAGTAATTTTTTCACCTATAGTCATAATAGTCTCCTTATGCATTATTTGAAGACATCTGTCCTCATTTATATATTACAGTAATTATACTGTATATTCAATAAACTATACTTTGAAATTTTTGCAACCAAAAGTTGCATTTTCATAGCATTATATCATTGAAATTATAATTCATTCATTATTCAAAGTCAAGTTTTGCAAACTATAATTTACAATTAATTCATATTCTACAAATTTTATTATATGCAATTATACAGATAAATACTACTTTACAAAAAAGCAAACCCTGCATACAGTGAATTTTCTGTATGCAGGGTTTAATCTTTTGGTGGAGGCGACGGGAGTTGAACCCGTGTCCGAAAAATAATTCACGACAGTATCTACGAGCGTAGTTTATCTACAACATTCCCTTTGAGGCAGGCCGACA
Organism: Oscillospiraceae bacterium; assembly: GCA_017555565.1. GTDB lineage: Bacteria > Bacillota > Clostridia > Oscillospirales > Ruminococcaceae > RGIG3102. Next base: position 89,743 of record JAFZGF010000028.1, on the reverse strand, counting down.
AACAGGCCGCATCATCAGTAGCTTCATAAAATCATGACAGGACTCAAAGCTTTACCCTGTTCACGTGCTCTATCTGCATGACGCCATGACCCCAGCCGATAGAAAACCGGGCATGACGGCTACTTAATTAAGCAGCTACTAATGTGTTACGATTAGCGTTTATTTTTGTGAAGCTTTTTAAGTGGTGCCCCACCACTACCCGCTGCTCTCGCTGCAAATTCCCCGTCGAAATCCAATACGCCCCCGTGTATTGGTGTTTATGAATGGAATTAATCGTAACAGCAGAATAATTATCTTATTCTTTCTTTCATTGCGCGGTCAATATCACGTTTTGCATCGCGTTTTGCAATAGTTTCGCGCTTGTCATAAAGTTTTTTACCTTTGCACAAGCCAAGCTCAACTTTTACATACTGCTTTTTGAAATAAAGTGACAATGGAATCAAGGTCAGACCATCCTGTTTGATTCTGCCTGCCAGTTTGTTTATTTCTTTTTTATGCAACAGCAGTTTGCGCACTCTGAAAGGATCTTTATTGAAGATATTGCCTTTTTCATAAGGACTGATATGCATACCGTTGATGAAAACTTCACCGTTTTGAATATCTGCCCAGGATTCTTTAAGGTTTACCGAACCATTGCGGATAGATTTAATTTCTGTACCATAAAGTTCAATACCGGCTTCATATGTTTCCAGAACAAAATATTCATGTCTTGCGGCACGGTTTACTGTAATTGTCTGTCCCATAATCCACCACCTTTCTTCTTTTAAGACATTATATCTTGAATTAATATATTACTTTATTTAAAAAATATTGTCAAGTAATTAAAAAGTATTATATTGTCGGTTTATTTTTTATACATTCCAGTCTGTATCAATATTGGAATATCATATAAATTTTGTAAAAATTATGTAAGTTTTAATATTGTTTAGGACTATGTATTTGCCTTTTATTTTTCGATATGATAAAATATAGTATCATAATTATATTTATCGATAATAATTTCAAGGAGAATTTATTATGAATGTTGTAGTTGTTGGCGGAGGTAAAGTAGGCCAATTACTTACCCAACTTCTGGTAGAAGAAGACCATAATGTAATTGTAATAGATAATCGTGAATCTGTACTTGAAGATCTTCAGGAAGCCTTTGACGTGGCCATTGTCCATGGTAATGGTGCTACAGTAGACATTCAGAGAGAGGCGAAAGTACAGGAATGTGACCTGCTGATAGCAGCTACCTCCAGTGACGAAGTAAACCTTTTGTGCTGTGTTGTAGGTAATATGCTGGGAGCAAAACATACTGTTGCCCGTGTGCGCAACCCTGAATACGACGGACAGATAGAGTTCCTGGGTAAAAAATTGGGGCTTGATATGGCTCTTAACCCTGAAAAAGAAACCGCAAGGGAAATTTTCAGAATTCTGCAGTTCCCTAACTTTACCAAACGAGATACATTTGCTTCAGACCGCGTTGAACTGGTTGAATTTAAGCTTACCAAGGAAAATCCGCTGGTTGAGAAAAAACTGTACGAAGCCAAAGAACTGGCAAAAGTTAATGCTCTTATATGTGCTGTTGACAGAGACGGCCAGGTGTTTATTCCAAGCGGTAGCTTTGTTCTGCAGGAAAACGATATAATCACAGTTGCTGCAGAAGGTTCAAAGCTGGTTAATCTTTTGCATACACTTAAGATGGTACGCCGCCCTGTAAAAAATGTAATGATTATCGGCGGCAGCAGCATTGGCGAATATCTTGCAGAAGAATTGCTGAAAACAGGTGTTGACGTAACAATTGTTGACAACGATAAATATAAATGCAAAGATCTGAGCGCCAGACTGCCAAAGGCAAATGTTATCCGCGGTAATGGTACACAGCAAGATCTGCTTCTGGCTGAGGGCCTGCGAGATATGGACGCTGTTATCACACTTACCGGTATGGACGAAGAAAACATGATTATTTCTATGTTCGCCACCTCTATCGGTGTGCCTAAAACAGTAACCAAAATCAACCGCACAGAATACCTTGGTGTTCTTAAAAATGCAGGTATCGATACAACTGTAAGTCCTAAATTGCTGGTTGCAAATGAAATTATGCGATATGTACGTGCTATTTATGAAAAAGGCAATGTGGCAGAAAGCGATTCTACCGGTACAATTGAAACGCTGTACAGACTTTTCAACGGCAAGGCTGAGGCCATCGGTTTTACAGTTCCTAAAGAAGGCAACTTCCAGGGTGTTTCCCTTAAACAGTTGCATCTGAAACCACATATCCTTGTGGCAAATATTGTACGAGGCAATAAAGTTATTATTCCAAAGGGTGATGACTGTATGTTACCTGGTGACTCTATTGTTATTATTACAACTTCTGACCAGGCCATCAGCAATCTGACAGATATATTCGCTCCCGGAAGTTTATATTAATTTTACATATGGAGGATTAATATGAATTTTCGAGTAATTGCTAAATATATGGGCAATATACTTATGCTGGAAGGTGCTTTTATGTTACCCGCCATCTTTGTTGCCCTTATATATAAAGAATTTTCAAGCATTCCTGCTTTTGCAATAACAATTTTACTGTGTCTTGTTACAGGCTTTATATTTTATAAAACCAAACAGACCAACCGTGGCATTTATGCCAAGGAAGCATATATATCTGTTGCTCTTGGTTGGATAGTACTGTCTTTATTCGGCAGTCTTCCATTTGTAATAAGCGGATATATCCCTAACCTTGTAGATGCATTTTTTGAAACTGTTTCCGGATTTACTACTACAGGTTCAAGTATCCTTGAAAATGTAGAGCTTTTATCCAACAGTATGCTGTACTGGCGTAGCTTTACACACTGGCTTGGTGGTATGGGTGTACTTGTGTTCCTTATGGCAATTGTTCCTATGAGCAACACCAAAGGCGGTGGCGAAGGTCTGGCGTTGATGAGAGCTGAAAGCCCTGGTCCGTCAGTTGGTAAAATGACACCTACTCTCCGCGAAACAGCAAGAATACTGTATCTGATCTATGTTGTAATGACAATAATTGAAATCATTCTGCTTTTTGTTACCGGTATGCCATTGTTTGACAGTATAGTGCTTTCATTCGGTACTGCAGGCACAGGTGGTTTTGGTATAAGGGTTGACAGTATTGACGGATACAGCTATATTTCACAGGCTATAATTGCTGTGTTTATGATGCTGTTCGGCATTAACTTTTCAATCTATTATCTTGTTTTGATGAAAGATTTCAAATCTGCCATCAAAAACGAAGAACTGAAAGTATATCTTGGAGTTATAGCAATTGCCACATTGCTGATTTTCTTCAATGTTAAAGGCAGTTATGACAGTTCAGGAGTAGCTCTTCTGGACAGTTACTTCTCTGTATCAAGTATAATCACAACAACCGGTTATGCTACTGCAAACTTTGATTTATGGCCACAGCTGTCAAGGTTTATTCTTGTGGCTATTATGATTTGTGGCGCTTCGGCTGGCTCTACCGGTGGCGGTGTAAAGGTAAGCCGTATGATTATTATGGCTAAAGCCATCAATCGAGAAATAATCTCTGTAATCAGCCCAAGAAAAGTAAAAACCATCACAATGGATGGCAAACCTATCAGCGAAGTTGTAATCAAAAATACACTTACCTATTTCTGTGTATATTGGTTTATAGCAATTGGTTCTATGTTCCTGCTGACAGTTTTAGAAGGCTTCAACACAGAAGTTACCGTAACCGCCGTTATGGCATGTATCAACAACATTGGTCCGGGGCTTGATATGGTAGGTCCTGCAGGTAACTTCAGCATGTTCTCCCCTCTTTCCAAAATAATCCTTTCGCTGAATATGCTGATTGGCCGTTTGGAAATCTGGCCTATGCTGCTGTTGTTCACACCATCTGTATATAAAAATGCATCCAGAAAATAAAAAAATTATCCTCTGCACAAAATGCAGAGGATTTTTTTATTTGAATAATCTTTTTTTGTTTTTTTCGCAGAATTTAAGCAATGTATGAAGCAGGAATATATCTATAGGTATCATCCGTATGTTTTTTATTATTCTGGCAGGAACCATAAATTTATACGCATTGCCATAAAGCATAGACAGCCATAACGGTGTAAGAGTAAGATTTATACCAACTGTAACGATAAGCCTGGCAGAAATACATTTAGGCAATGTGATTTTTCTTTTGTAGAAAAACAAACCATAAATAAAACCAACCAAGATTTCATTTAAGGTAAATCCCGGAAAGAACGGACCATCTGGTTTAAGCAGATATTTGATTACATCCGCAATACCCCCAGACATAGCTGCTACCAATGGACCAAAGAAATATCCTGTCATTGCATGTGTAAGAGATGTAAATCCGATGGACAAAAACTGATTTACCTGTATTGTGCAAAGAGCAAGTATAGGGCTCATAGCGGCAAAAATTGCGGCGCCGGTAATGGAACGAACCGATTTGAGTTCTTTTGCTGCACTTTTCCAATATTCTTTCATACACTTACCTCCTGATTTTTATTTTAGAACATCCAGCATATCTGTAAGTGTTTTGCAGATATAGTCACAGAATTCACCGCTGTAATCTGGATGTCTGTTGTTTACAAGTATTGTATCAAAACCGCAGGCTTTTGCACCTTTGATATCATCTGAAGGATTATCACCTATCATTATACATCTGTCTGGATTTCCTGCAAGATTTCTGGCATATTCAAAAATTTCTTTCCTTGGTTTTGCAAAGCCTACTTGTGCAGATACTGCACAAGTTTCAAAATATTCATTCAGGCCCATTTCTTCAATCATATGAGAGAGTTCCGGAAAATTGTTTGACAGAATAAAGCTTCTGTAGCCTCTTTGCTTCAGCTGTTTCAATACATACAATGCATCGTCGTGAAGACGGTGATTTTTGATATCAACCACATATGGTCTTATTTTAGGGGCCATATTTTCTGCCTGTTCTTTTTCAAAACCACTGGAAATATACATTTTGGTGAACTCTGTTTCACAGCTTTTCCACCAACCGTCATTTTCTCTCAGATGGCGGGTATCTCTATCCGGATATGTCCACCAAGGAAGGCATTTGCCGCTAAGATTCTTTTTGATTTCTGAATGAGGAATTTTCATTTCCGGATACATTGTATCGGCCAATTCCAAGGCAATGTCTACCCATTGATTATCCGGCTTTGTCAGAGTACCGTGGAAATCCCAGAAAAGCACAGGTTTTTCATTTAATATTTTTTCTATTTCATTTTTAGTGCACATTCTGTTGAGAACCTCCAAAAGTGCTTTTTTTGATAATTTTGTTGGTATATTAAGATGTTTTGCCAATTTTTCTCTGTTTTGTGTTGCATTGGATGTACCGGAAAGGCCAAGTTCATATAAGTCTGTATATGTCATGTTTTCTTTATGAGCTGCGGTGCTGTTTCCGCTAATACCAGCATCATAAAAACACTTTTTAAGAATAATGTTGTCTATCCCTTCTACCCCGAGCAAGCCTTCCTTGGAAGGTACTTGCTTACGGCTTTCCTTCCCTGCTATCGGAGGAATATATACATTAATAATATCAGCTTTTCGGCAGATATTCTGCACATAATTTCTTATTTTAAAACCTGCTGAGTCGGAATCAGTTACAAGGATGATACCGTTTTTTTCTCCCAGCTGTTTAAGCAGATTTTTCTTTTCGCTATCAGAAAAAACCGAAAATCCATTCACAGGAATAATCAAACCGTCAATTATACTGTCAAGTTTTATGGCATCATATTTACCTTCCACAACAACTATCTGGTTTACCTTGATTTTTTCCATCAGCGCACACCTTTTGCAATAATCTGTGTAACAAGAACATAAAGCATCTGTTTCTTGTCCCGTGCAGATGACTTCATCGAAATATCTGTTTTCATCAGCAGTACAAGTATCTCTTCAAGGGAAGAAAGTGAAAAATTGGATGCGTTGTTCATAGCCTTTTTGTATCTGTAAGAATTCGCATTCTTTTCAAAATCTTTCTGCACCCGGTTGTAGTCTTTTCGCTGTGACTGTGCCATTTTGCATCTATGCATATCCACAAAACTTGTTGTCATAGCGCCAAGTATAGCTATTTCATCAGTGCGCAGTTCAAACAGATTATTAAGTTTTTCTATAGCTTTTACCGGTTTTTTACGACAGATAAGGTCTATCATATCAAAAACTGAAGCTTCTACGGTTTTAACACCGATTCGGTCAACAATTTCATATGTAATTAAATCATATTCGGCCGCAGCACAGTATTTATCCACTTCGTTTATAAGCAGACCAACATCTTTGCCTATATTTTCCACTATCTTTCTGGAAACATCCTTCGGAAGCTCTGCCCCTTGTTTTTTAGCGTGGGATACTATCATTTCTTCCAGATATCTCTCATTTATTTCCTGGACAAAATGAAGCATACCGTATTTTTGTACTTTTTCAAAAAGACGATCGTATTTTTTAGCTTTTAACTTTTTATCGTCTTCGTATGTCAGCACTATAGCCAGACGGTTACCATCACATTCCTCTATAAGTTTTTCAAGTTTAGAAAAATCATCTTCACTTAATGAAGTAATATCACCATCTCTGATAACAATAAGTCTTTCGCCAAAAAAGCTTGGAGTAAGAACAAGGTCATACACTTCATCCCAGTCTGTTTTACCTGCTGTAAAATATGACATACTGTCATCATCTATTCCGTTTTTACGGCAAATCTGTTCTATAACACTAAGATTTTCATTGCACACGAAAGAATCCTTTGACAAAACAAGCCAAAGTCTTTTCATCTCTTTATCGGTTATTTTATATCCGACTGCCAAAATTTTTCACATCCTCTATTATAGAATATTCGCCATTGGTTTTTCTGATTTTTATTTCAATAATATCATACAGTTCTACGGCCTGCTTTTCTGTGACTAAGTCAACATTTTTCTTGTTAACGGGATAAAAATAGAAATAATTGTCCGCATCAACATTCCGCGGCGTATCTGCACCGAAAAAGTAAAAATCAAGACCAAGATCAGACAAATCAGCCTTGTTATGATTGAAGCCAATTGTCGTTCCATACACATCAGCAACACACTGAATCTGCCTGTTTTTGATATTACAGTAAACTGTAACATCGCCGACAATGTATTCGCCTGTTTTATCGGCAATTTTAAGATTTTCAGTATGGTTAAAATAAAAATCTGTATCTGGCTTTACCTTTGCACATATAATTATTTCGTCAAACTTCTCTATTTCAAGCTGTTGTTTGACAGCTTCAAACCTGCCTGAGTTTATATTTTCTGTTACGATAAGATAGTGTTTGTCATTTTCTGTAATGACATAAGACGGATTACTGCTGCCGTCAAAAGCACTGACAGTAACAACATCTCTATTCATAAAATTATAACATAAAACTGCCATTATAGGAACTGTTAAAATACATATTATTCTCTTTTTATTATCTGTAAACTGTATAAAAGCTATGGCAATAGCAATAACTGCAGAGAAAATAAAAATCTTTGTAACATCAGCTGAAACACTTATCATCGCAAAGGCAAAATATTCTTTTGCAAATTCGGTAAACCACAGTAAAAAACTAATCAGAATATTATTTATTGGTGCAATTACTGCAGCAATAGGCATACCTATTGCAGGTACACACCCTAAAACTGGTAAAAAGAATGACAAAACACATATTGCCATAACAACATATGTCATCAATACATTGAAAAATGGTGAAAGGAATGTGATTTCCATACCCAGCAACGCAAGAATTGGCGTAGTGTAAAGAACAGCAAAGGATGATAAGAGAAAAATTGTAAGTAACTTATTCAGCTTTTTATTTCTTGCAATATCAGCTGCCTGTATAACACCAAAATATGCGGCGTAAGATAACAAAAGACTACCACTGTGTGCGCTGAAAGGATTCAAAATTAAGGTAATTATTATTACAATTGCCAGAGTGGTATAGTTGTCTGTTTCCAGAATAAATGTTTTCCCAACAGTAAGTGCAATAACAAGTACTCCTGCCCTTATAATAGATGGCGTAAATCCGATTATTCCCATAAAGCTAAAAACAGCAATCAATAAAACAATGTTTTTAAGCTTCTTATTTACCGGTATAAGATATAAAAGCGCATTAAAAACGGCCACAATAAACCCTACGTGTAATCCAGAAACAACAAGTGCATGAGATAAGCCTGTAAAGTTAAACGCATTTACAATAGATGGGTCAAGTAGAGTTTTATCACCCAGCCCCATTGCTACAGCGACCGGCACAGCCTTGTAATCGAATATTTTTCGGCTATTACCGATTAATTTGGCTCGAATCCGAAAGAAGAACGCTGTTATGTTACTGCCCGGGACAATTTCGATGTTTTTGGGCTCTATCCTACCAAATATATTGTCTGAATAAAAAGACAAATAATTAGATTTGAGTGTAAAGCTTTTGAACTTTGCAGAAGATTTAATACTATCTCCAGGTTTCAACTGCTCATCAGAATATAGTTGCACCTTAAATCCGTTTATTTTGGTATCATCAACCGCCAAAATTTTGATATCATAGCGATTCGTATATCCAACGTTTTCAGATTTTGTCACAACACCTGTCAGATCAAAAGTTTCCTTGCTTTTCAGATATTCTATTTTATTATTCAGGTTATATTTGTACACACCAAGCCAGCCGACAGCTACAAGGGCCGTCAGCAAAAACAAAGCTAAATGATGGGTGTATCTATCCTGGGTAAGTTTATGTACTGCGATAAATAAAACAAATAATGCCAGGCAGATTAAAAGCATACTGCCTGACATTGAATTTGCCATATAAATCGCCACCAGCATAGATAATGCAACTATAAAAAGTGGCCTTTTAATTTTCATTTAATCAACCTGGAGGCCAGGAAAGATTTCTCTGTGCAAGCATATGGAAATGTACATGACCAACAGTCTGGCCACCATCTTCACCGCAGTTTGCTACGATGCGATAGCCTTTGTCCAGATTTTCCTGTTTTGCAATTTCTGCTGCTGCAAGAATCATTTTGCCTGCAATATCACTGTTTTCAGCTGTAAAATGCGCAGGACTTGGAATATGCTGTTTAGGAATAATGATTACATGGAAAGGTGCCTGAGGTGCAATATCTTTGATAGCAACCAGGTCCTCTGTTTCATAAACAACAGTCGATGGGATATCTCCCTTTATAATACTACAAAAAAGGCAATCCATAATTATCCTCCTGTTTTGTATAAATTATGCGGCGGCGCAAACCGCCGCATTTGTTTTATTTATTACATCATTGAAGCAACGATTTCTGCCACTGCAGCCAGAGCTTCGTCAACTTTGGATACATCTTTAGCACCAGCCATAGCAAAGTCTGGTTTACCGCCGCCGTTACCGCCTGTTACAGCTGCAACTGCTTTTACAAGAGCACCAGCTTTTACGCCACCTGCGATTGCAGATTTGCCACAGGAAGCAGCAATTGTAACTTTACCGCCCTGTTCGCCGCAAAGAACTGCAATGCCATCTTCGATAGATGCAGCCATCTGACGCAGAGCATCTGGTGTTGTGGATGCAAAGTAACCTGTGTAAACTTTCAGTCCATTTACTTCAACTGCATTTTTCATAAGGTCAGCAACTCTGCCTTTGGCAATTTCGCCACGCAGGGATTCGATTTCTTTCTGCAGAGACTTGATTTCTTCGCTTGCCTGTGCAGCTTTTACTGCAACATCGTTAGGGTTGTTGATTTTCAGACCTTTAGCTGTTTCGTTGATAAGATTCTGTTTTTCTGCCAGCAGAGCAAGAACACCTTTGCCTGTTACAGCTTCGATTCTTCTTACGCCTGCAGCAACGCTGGATTCAGAAACGATTTTGAACAGACCGATTTTAGCTGTGTTGGAAACGTGTGTACCACCACAGAGTTCTGTTGCGAAATCACCCATTTTAACTACGCGAACAACATCACCGTATTTTTCACCAAACAGAGCCATAGCACCTGATTTTTTAGCATCGTCCATAGACATTTCCCGTGTAGTAACATCCATAGCTTCTGCAATAGCATCATTAACGAGGTTTTCAACTTCAGCAAGTTCTTCAGCTGTCATAGCGGAGAAGTGTGTGAAGTCGAAACGACATCTTTCGCTGTCAACATAAGAACCGGACTGGTGAACGTGGTCACCAAGAACTTTTCTCAGTGCAGACTGCAGCAGATGTGCAGAAGAGTGGTTAGCTTCTGTAGCACGACGTGTTGCTTTGTCTACTTTAGCAACTGCTTTATCGCCTGCTTTTACAAAGCCTTTTTCAAGAACACAAGTGTGTACATACAGACCTTTACCTGTTTTCTTAACGTCTGCAACTTTCAGCAGGCCGTTTGCTGTTTCGATAACACCTTTGTCAGATACCTGACCGCCAGCTTCTGAATAGAATGGTGTTTTGTTCATAACTACCAGAACTGTCTGCAGTTCTTCAGCTTCTTCTTCGAAAGATACAGCATCAACAAATTCATTGTTTTCAGCCATAGCGATGATTTCTGCTTCAACTGTAAGATCTGTGTAGCCAACAAATTCTGTAGCAGCAACATCCAGTGACTGGAACAGGTCATCTGCCCAGCTGATGTTGTTGTTCTTTTTGCGTGCTTCACGTGCACGGTCTGCCTGTTCTTTAAGCAGAGCGCGGAAACCAGCTTCATCAATGCCGATACCAGCTTCTTCCAGGATTTCTTTTGTAAGGTCAAATGGGAAGCCGAATGTATCGTTGAGACGGAATGCTTCTGCACCGGAGAGAACTTTTTCACCTTCGGATTTTTCGATATTTTCAATCAGGCCGGACAGGATAGCCATACCCTGGTCAATAGTTTTGTTGAATCGTTCTTCTTCGTTTTTGATAACTTTTTTGATGTAATCTTTGTTTTCTTCCAGTTCTGGGTATGCAACTTTGGATTCCTGGATAACTGTATCGCACAGTTCGTTAAGGAACATACCTTTGATACCGATCATTCTGCCGTGACGAGCAGCACGACGGAGCAGACGGCGCAGAACGTAACCACGGCCTTCGTTTGATGGAAGAACACCGTCAGAAATCATAAATACTGTACTTCTGATATGGTCTGTGATAACACGAACAGAGATATCTGTTTTAGCATCTTCTTTGTATTTTACACCGGAGATTTTTTCTACTTCTTTGATAACATTTGCGATAGAGTCAACTTCAAACATATTGTCAACACCCTGCATTACGCAAGCAAGTCTTTCCAGACCCATACCTGTATCGATGTTACCTTTTGGCAGTCTTTCGTAGTTACCTTTACCGTCGGAGTCAAACTGTGTGAAAACGTTGTTCCAGATTTCAATGTATCTGTCACAGTCACAGCCTACACCACAAGTGTCTTTGCCACAGCCGTATTTTTCGCCACGGTCAAAGTAGATTTCAGAACAAGGGCCGCAAGGACCAGAGCCGATTTCCCAGAAGTTGTCTTCTTTGCCCATACGTTTGATGTGTGATGGGTCTACACCTCTGTTCTTTTCCCAGATGTCCCAAGCTTCATCGTCTTCTTCATAAACTGTTACATACAGAAGTTCTTTTGGAATCTGCAGTTCTTCTGTAAGAAATTCCCAAGCCCATGTTGTGGCTTCTTCTTTGAAGTAGTCGCCAAATGAGAAGTTACCCAGCATTTCAAAGAATGTGCCGTGACGAGCTGTGATACCAACGCGTTCAATGTCAGGAGTTCTGATACATTTCTGACATGTTGTAGCACGGTTATTTGGCATAATTGCCTGGCCCATGAAGTATTTTTTCAGCGGAGCCATACCAGAGTTGATAAGCAGCAGGCTGTTATCGTCCTGTGGGATAAGTGGGAAAGAGTCAAGACGAGTATGATCTTTTTTCTGGAAGAATGACAGGTATTTTTCACGCAGGTCATTCAGTGAAGTCCATTCCATAATTTTACACCTCTTAAATAATTTTATACGTATTTGAAAATAAAAAAGCCCCATAGGATTTTACTCCTATGGGACGACTATACACCGTGGTACCACCCAAATTACACAGCAACGCTGTGTCACTTTAAATGCGTTAACGCCGCATTTACGGCCGACTTGTTTCGCCGGCAGCAAAAGGGTGGCTCTGAATATCTCTTATGAAGCCTTGCACCGACCGACTTCTCTCTGATAAAAGACAATATTCTTATTCCCTTTTATGGCTTATTTTCTATTAACGAAATTATTATACTAAATTGTCTATTTATTGTCAAGTGTCACAGTATTTCAGATAATATATGCTGTCACATATTCTTTTAAATGCCGGTGCAGCCGAATAGGTACTTTCCCCGCCATCATACATTGACACACATATTGTATATTGTGGATTATCCCGGGGATAAAATCCACAGAACCAGGCCGTAAATATTTCTTCTCCATTTTCCTTTGTTTTACCTGTCTGTGCCGTACCTGTTTTACCGCCTGCTGATAAAAATGTAGGATGAGCCCTTCTTGCAGCTCCATCTTCCACAACTGACACCAGCATTTCTTTTACTGTTTCTGATGTTTCGGTGCTGAAAACCCTTTTGGCAGAAAAAGAATATATCTTTTCTGTCTGTGTATGTGAAGTTCTGTCAAATATTCCTTCTACTATCTGTGGATTGACATATATACCCTTATTTGCAAAAACATTCATATATGCTGTGATGTGTACGGGAGTAAGTCTGAAATCTCCCTGGCCAAAACTGACTGTAGACAGGACACCCTTATTTTCAAGCCGCTGCGCTGATGGGAAATCGCCTTTCGATGTGTAAAAATCATTACAAAGCTTTATATTTTCGCCAAAATAGAGTTGATTTGCAGTCTGCCTGAAAAGCAATTCCTTTTCTTTTACATATCGGTCTATAAAATAACAGTTGCAGGATACTACCAAAGCGCTTTCCATAGTAACCGGGCCGTGAACACGGTTATTGGCACAGTGATATGTGTGACCATTTACTGTTGTATAACCATTGCAATAATATTCTTCTTCAGGGTTGATACCGTTTTCCAGCATAAGAGCTGCCCACAAAGGCTTGATAACACTGCCAGGTTCAAAACTCTGCAATGCTTTATTTACCAACGGAGAATTTTTATTGTCGAGATAGTCTGCAACATTATTGGCATCGTATACCGGTGTTGATGCCATTGCCTTGATTTTACCGGTTTTACTTTCCATTATTACAATGCTTCCATTTGGAATATATTCTTTTGCCACAGACTCCCGCATGCGTTGTAAAGAATTATCTATTGTCAAAGCTAAAACCCTGCCAGAACCTGAAATTGAGCTGTAAGCATTACCGTATATATCGCCGTTGCCATTCACATTAAAATGCACACTTATTTTCTCTCCGTTTGATTTCAGAAAATCATCATACACTCGTTCAATACCCGTGAGCCCATTGCCGTCAAGATCTGTATACCCGATAAGATGTTGTGCAATATTTACCGGCGAATATCTTTTTGAAATTGTATAAATTGCATCTGTCTGCAGAGGTGTGGCAAGGTCTACAACTATCTGTTTTTCCTGCTGAATTCTTTGATAAAACTTTTCTCTGTCCTCTTCTCTTATATTGCTGTAAATATTCTGCAATTGGGTTTCATCTGTAATAAACGCCTTTAAAACATCTTCTGTGCCTGTGATTTTATTCAGATTGCAGTCGGTGATGTCTGCTCTGCCAGCAGAAATATCCACAGTGCGCACAGTTTGTTTCTCGGCAAGAATATCATAGCCGCTGCACATAAGCTGTGTTATTTTTGCTTCCACTAATACAGCAAACGCAAATATACCGCAATATAAAACAAGCAGTCTTTTTTCAGTCATAAAAATCCCCCCGCCAAAAGTATTGACGGGAGATAATATTTAATACTGTATTGACTCCAACACAGAAAAAGTCATAAGCTGATAACCCTCACCATCAGGTTTATATATAACTGCTCTTGTTTTATAATTATCGGAAAGTGTACCGTTAATAACAAAACAGCTAAGGTTACTTGTGTTTATAGTATGGTTAATATCAGTGATACTTATTTCTGCTCCAAGATTCAGATGTCTGGTATATTCTTGCAACAAAGATATTACCTGTTGCTGTTGCTGTGTTGTTATATCAGCTGTTTGACCAGCAACAAATGATATATCTTTCCCCACTTGAAACACCATACCACTGTACCGGTCAACCTTTGCAGTATAACGTACTCCATTATCATCATAATACATATACTCATATCGATGTGGCTGATTATAAGAAATGTTTGTAGTGTGTGAGTTCAGTTCTGAATCTGTTGGTATGCGATTATACACTACATAATTATATAGCTGTATAACACCACAGTGATTAAAAAGTTTTGTTAAACCATATATGTTTTCCAACGCATAACCTGCTATATTTGCAGCATCCTGATATGTAATCATATTTTCGGTAGGAGTTATGAAATGGTGTGTTTCCCAAGTTAAATCAATCTTATCGGGAAACCAATGCTTATACTTTTTCAACTGTTCCTGATTATTTGAATAAACAATATACTGATAGTTTAATCCAGCCTTCTTTTCCCCTTGTATTTTGACATTGATTTTATTTATACACAGTATAACAGCTATAATAATGGCAATCATACAAGTTATAAATTTTGTCTTTTTCATATGCTGATTCCTCTTGATTATAATTCCATATATATATTATATCATAAATCCTTTGTTTTTTTGAAAAGTGACTATTTTTTTATATTATCTCGTAATATATTTATAGCCTTTGTTTCGATTCTTGATACATAACTGCGGCTGATTCCAAGAATTTCACATACTTGCTGTTGTGTCATTGGAGCATTTCCTCCCAGGCCATATCGCAAAATTATAACCTGCCTTTCCCTACCGGATAAACAATTAAAAACCAGCTGTGCTATTTCTTGCCTGGTTTCCTGGGATTCTACCCACACATCAGTTTCAAATTCATCTTGTATACTATCTTTAAGAGAAAGATTACTGGAATCGTTGTTTACATCCAGGTTATCGTCAAGATAGATAATGTTTTCGTTGCCTTTCTGTTTGCGGAAAGACATAAGAATCTCATTTTCAATACACTTTGATGCAAATGTAGAAAAACGGGTGTTTTTGTCATATGTAAAACTCTGTACTGCTTTTATAAGTCCTATTGTACCTATGCTGATAATATCTTCATTGTCCTGGGGATTATTATAGTACTTTTTGGCTACGTGAGTAACAAGGCGCAGATTGTGTTTAATCAGTCTGTCCCTCGCAGACATATCACCGCTGTGGTATTTTTCAAACTCCTCTTTTTCTTCCTTCCGGGTAAGTGGTTTTGGCAAAGTGCGACTTTCAATATGCAGGGCAAACAACAGCATTTTTGACAAAACAAACGATAAAAGAGTGGTAAACATACAGCCTCCTGATAATTGATAGTTAATTCTATTATCATCAGCTGAAAAAAATAACCCCGGAAATAATCCGGGGTTGGTGTTATAGAGTTACGGGTACTGGTTTGTCAATTTCAAGACTGTCAGGTGTAACCTTGCAACTGTATGCAAGAATCTTTACACCTGCCGCCTCTGCATTTTTAAGAGCTTGGCCAAACCGTGGCTGTGTATCGTAATTTGGTGAAAAAGAGATTACATCTTCCATTTGTATTACAAAGAACACCGCGGCTTTATAACCATTGTTAACAGCATCCATAAGACCGTTAATATGTTTTATACCTCTTTCTGTAGGGGCGTCGGGAAAACGGACATAGCCGTTTTCTTCAAGTGTTACACCCTTTACCTCCACAAAAATTTTGTCTGTTTCTGTTTCGATATAACAGTCAAAGCGTGAGTCTTTATATGTGATTTCTCTTTTTACAACTGCTGTAGGCAGTTGTTTTTTTATCCATTGCCGAAAAACTGCATTTGGCGCCTGAGAATCCATATTAATCACCCTGTCACCTTTTATAACAGCGATAAGATCATATAGTGTTTTGCGGTTTGGGTTATCTGACTTTTCAAGAAAAACAGTGCACCCCGGTACAAGCAGTTCTTTACATCTGCCAGTGTTTTTAACGTGAACAGTATGTTCTACACCAGCAATATCTACTCTTGCAATAAATCTGTTTGGTCGGGAAATAAATTTCCCTTTGACTATATTTGAATATTTCATAATCTAATTATAATTTGGAATAGCGTTGTATACAGCCATAGCTGTGCCATATGCAGCTTTATAGATATCTTCGTCGGTGTACAGTCTGGAATATTCCTGTGGATTAATCACAAAACCATATTCCATAAGCACAGCAGGACATATGTCGTTTCTTGTTACATAATATCTGGCTTTATATGCTCCACGATTTTTTCTTTCTGTTGCAGTTGATATATTCTGAGCCATAAGTTTGGCCAGATTTTTGCTGCTGTCAGTAAAATAATAGCATTCAGAACCACGTACTGTTGAGGAATTGTAGGAGTAATCCATACTGTTGTGATGAATCGAGATAAACAGATCAGGCTTGATTTCTCTTGTAAGACTGCGTCTGTCTTCCAATTCTGGGAAAGTGTCATCTTCCCTTGTCATTACAACATTTGCACCATAACTTTCAAGAATTGACTTTGTTGCTTTTGCAACTGCCAGGTTCAAATCTTTTTCCACGGGACCATTGAGAGAAGCAACACCCAATGCACCCGGATCTTTGCCTCCGTGACCAGGGTCAAGAACTACTGTAACATTTTCCAATGGTTTGTCAGAATCTGTATGACGTGGGGCATTGTTAAGATAAAGGGTAACTTTACCTTCTTCTGTTTTTACATCATAACCCCATAAAATGCGATTATTTGTATCGATGTCAAATGTTATTTCTGCGCCTTTTTCAGTATTTGTAACTGTAGAATTTCTAATGAAATCAGAAGATGGAATCTTAATTTCATCGCATACAGTGTCCATAAACAAAAGTGACAGCTGTTTTCCATTACTATTGTGGATAACTGCAGGCATATTATTAACATAAAATGTAAATATTCCGTCACCGTTTTCCAAATCAGAATATTCTGCTGACGTGATATGCGGTGTATTGTATACAGAATATTTATCTGTGTTCTCTTTTTTATCTGGCTGATAATCAGCTGTGATTTCGTCAAGAACTTCCACATTTGATGCCAGGATATAGCTGTCATCTGCCAGTTTATATGCGTGTGTCATATTATTGCCGCGCTTTACTTCCACAGTTTCTTTTACAGCCAATTTTACCCCTTGCTCGATACCTGCTGAGATGGATGAATCATCTGCAGGATCTTTAAGTAAACTTGTAAGCGGGCTAAATGAACGTACAATTCTGCCAGGATTTAACTTGATGGTATCATCCCAGGGTATTTCCTTTTGGATTGATGAGCCAGAATAACTATACACTTTTCGTGTTACAGTCAGTGTTTTGCTGTCATTACCGGAAGAAACGGTGATTTTATTATCCCCTTCTGCAAGTTCATAATAAACGCCAAAAGTACCATCGGTAGCAGCAGGAAATTCTGCACCATTTACATTTACTGTAGTATCAGCGCCGCATCCAGTGATAAATATAGCAGAATAATATGTTGCCATATCTTTTTCTGGGTAAGTAACTGAAAAATCACCCGTTACATTCATACCAAATTTTGGCAAGCTTTTCTTTTTGTTCCGTGCAAAGATGATGTTTGTAAGCTTTTCATAAAGCCCATCATATTGTGAAATTACAGCACCGCTAAACTTGTCAAAATTGGTAAGCATAAAGATATCGCTTTCCAAAGATGGCGAATCACAGTGAAGATAAACAGGTACATCCTTTTCTGATGTAAACCGAACATACTGGCTGTGATTCATATCTTCGCAGATATATCCATCTACCCCCTGGATGTCAGATAAAACCGCTAATTCTTCATTGCCTGTTTTAAGTATGATATCTGTTTTTCTTGAAACCTGCTGTGAAAGCAGTTCAACAGTCTGGGGACTATGGGTGTAATTATCAAGGACAATTGCAGCAAGTTTGTAGTTTTTATCCAGAAAAACAATTGTATCCAAAATTTTGTTTTCATCCAGTTCATCGCAGTCTACTGCAACAAAAAGCTGAATTTTGTTTTTGGAAAATTGTTTTTTCAACTGTGTGATATAGTCTTTCTGCGAATATTCTTCACGGTCTGCATTCAGATTATGGAAACCAGGAATATCAACAAGGCTATTTTCTCTGTCATTAACCATAATAATAGCCGTGTTTATCTTATTTACAGCAAAATAATCGTCAAACCAATCAGAAAACGGAGATGCATGGCTATGATCGTGCCGCAGATAGTCAAAGGATATTTCTGTAGCAATAACAGGCCCTTTTCTGATTTTAAATCTTGTGTCAGCATTTATCACAAACAGTGCCGTAACCAGCAAAAGCACAAAAGTAACAGTAGTACAGATTATGGCAGTAGATTTTTTTCTGTTCATAATATCACCTCTTTTTATTATTGTATCAGACATTTGTGAAATATCTCATAAGCTTATGTGAAAAGAAAGTGAATAAAATGTCACTTTTTATATTATTGGTTATTTGCCGTTTTTGTATGTCTGTACTGAAATTTTTTCATTTACAAAATCAATATGATAAATAGAACTGTCCCCTGCTTCATAAAGCCAGTCAACAGCTTTATGTGGTGTAACTTTTATCACAACTTCTGTTTCAACCGTTGAATACATTTCATAGCTTTCAGGGTGATGTTTTTTCATCAACTGTGCAAATTTTTCATTTTCTTTATTCAGCGGGTGACCGCACAGCTGTGCAACGCCTTCAATCTGTGTGGCATTTTTTACCAAAGCAACCTGTGGGTTGTTCAGCAGCTGGTTATATTTATCAAACTTTTTATCTGTCTGCATCCAGATGGCATTGTCGAATACCAGACAGGTCATTGTGCTGGCCATTGGATAGTCTTTATGTGAAGTGGCAAGAACCATATAGCAGGTTTCGCCCAGTCTTTCAAAAAATTCTTTTTTCTTTGTTTCAAAATTCATATTCAGATACCTCTTTTAAAGCTAAAACAATTTTAACATTTAGACAATTGGTTGTAAATAGCGGTTGAGATTTTAAATTACAGATGATAAAATAATATTATAATCATTTACAAGGAGCGTAATATATGAAAAGAATTATCGGTCACCGTGGCTGGGCTTCCCAGGCACCTGAAAACACAATACACGGCTTTAAAAAATGTATGGAAGATGACAGAGTATGGGCTATTGAATGTGACGTACATCTGACAAAAGACAAAAAAATAGTTGTTGCACATGACCCAAAACTGGGCAGAACCTGCAATGGTACAGGTCTTATTGCAGAACATACATACGAAGAACTGCTGCAGTATGACTTTGGCGGCTGGTTCGGTGAAGAATTCAAAGATACAAAAATTATGCTGTATTCTGACCTGCTCAAACTTATTGGCGGCAAAAAAAGACTGGTTTGTGAAATTAAATCTGAATTTGGTCTGAATAACGAAATCGTGCCATATATTCTGGAAGAAAGCAAAGGCGTGCCAAAAGATATGCTGTGCTTCAAATCTTTTGACCATAGAATTATGAAAAAGCTGGCTGATGCTGGCTGTGAATACGACCTGGGGCTGCTGTTTATGGACAAAGCTTATGGCATTGTTGAAGAATGCAAAGCCTGTGGATGTAACTTTATCTCTATGTTGTACTACAATTATGACCAGGAAATTTTTGATGAGCTGAAAGAAGCAGGTATCGACTGTTACGCCTGGACAGTTGACACTATCGAAAACGCTGACTTTATGTATAAGTGCAACAACCACGAAGTAGCTATTATCACAAACAAACCACAGCTGTTCTTTGAATATTAATTATGATTTTTCTTACGTCAAACGGACTGACAAGTGAAGCATTGCAAAATGAATTCAAAACAGCCATATTAAACAAGGGCAATCACTGCGCCATTATCCCCACTGCAATGGAAAAAGACAAAGACCATGCCCAGTGGTTGACACAGACAAAAATAAACTTTGAACAATATGGACTGGATTGTGATTATTTCTATTTTGGCCAGCAGGAAAACGAAAAACTTTATGACTATGATGTGATTTATATCTGTGGCGGCAATGTTTTTTATCTTATGCAGATGATAAAACAATGTTGTGCAGAGGAAGTTCTGCGTAAAGTGGCTTTGGAAAAAATTATAGTAGGTGTATCTGCCGGCAGCCTGATAATGCAGAAAGACCTGGAACTTATCCGAGACCTTATTCCAAGGATGAACAAACGCGTAAAGCTAAAAGACTTGACAGCACTTGATATCACCAATAATATCGAACATTTACCACATAAAACCCGCTATATAGGCATTATTGACGCATTTGAGAAGCGTGTAAAGACATATGAGCGCAAAGTGGGACATAAAGTGATTTGCCTGGAAGACGGGCAAGGAATAATTATTGATGGTGACAGTCATAAAATTATTGGATAGATATTGAAATACTTTTTTGATATGTTATCATACTTTTACGGGGAATGAGGCTCTCCTCAGGTTAAAACCTGAACCGCTTTATCAAGCTGATGGCTTCTGCTTTTTGTATAAGGCAGAACTGTCAGCTTTTGTTTTGCCGTAATTTTGTGAGGTGTAACAGATTATTGAAATAAAAGAAAGAGATTGGTTTTCACCAATCTCTTTCTTTTATGCAAGATAAATTTTCATCGCTTCGTAAAGGAAATCTGCACAGCCTGGAGCGATTTTTTCATAATACTCTTTGAATCTTTCGTCCTGGGTGTACATAAGGCACAGATTAAGGTGTGCTTCTTTGTTATAGAAGCTCCAATAATGACCCAGCCATTCTTTGTGCAGGGCACAGGCTTTCTGTGCTGTTTCTGATGCAGGATTGCCTTCTTCTACAGCAGCTTTCAATGTGTTGTTCAGCAGTTCGTTGAGTTCTTCCAGGCTGTTCCAGCTTTCCTGGCTCATATCAAGAATTTTGCTGTTTGTTTCATCTACAGTTTTGTCACCATATTTCTTTCTGATTTCAGCACCGTATTTCTTTTCATTTTCATTTACAATATTCTGTTTGAATGCTGCAAATTTTTCTTTGTCTGACATTGTTGTTTCTCCTTTCAGTAACATTATAGTTTTGTTTACGTTGTCTATTAACCGGTTTATTTTAGCTTTTTGGTTTTCAAGTTTTATAATATGACTTTCAAGAGCTTTTATCGGGTCAAAATTTTCTGAATCAAGAATATTTTTTATATCATCCAGTTCCATATCAATACTGCGGTAAAACATAATCTGCTGTAATTTATCCACTTGATGTGTATCATAATATCGATAGCCGTTATCCCCTTTTTCCCGTGGTAACAGTAAACCTATTTCTTCATAATATCGCAGTGTGCGGCTGGAAACACCTGCCAGTTTTGAAAGCTGTGAAATTGAATATTTCATAAAAAGCCACCTTTTAACATAAAAACCTGTATACATGTATTACAGTTACAAGTATACAGGTTTACGTTACGTCAATGTCAAGAGATTTTTGATATTTGTGATTTTAATTTATAAATTTATGATATCAAAATGCCTTTTTGAAATCCTGGGATTTTACTTTTGTTATCTTATTCATCAGTAATGTACCGGCCATAACACCTATATAAAGACCTGCCACATTATAGGCAAGTGTAAGTGTGCACGGCAAAATATTTGCAGTATCCAATGTAATAATTGCTGTAAAGAACTTATGTAATGCACCACCCGGACAGCAGCTGTATATTGTAGGGGTAAGTATCACAAGATATCCCGTATCTTTCTGTCGGTGAACGATTCCAACCAGGATACTGGATATAAATGCAGCAACTATAGAACCCGCAAAAATCCAACCATTAATATTAAAATAATTAAAAGCAGTTGTACATACAAGTGCAATAGGGAAAATATATATCATACGCTGTAATTTTATATGTCGTGACAGCGCAAGAAAGCAACAGACACAGGCGCCGAAAAATGTGTTCTGTATAAATGTGACAGCGTTATTTGTCGGAAATGTGACAGTAACTGAATCAATACCTGTAATCTGTATTGTCAGCAATATACCTATTGTAAGGCAGAAAGAGGACATGGCACCTACAAAAGCTTTTGATTTGCCAATTGGTGTAGGTCCTACAAGTACGCCATCCATAAACATGGCACCGGATGCAACAGGAAGAAAAACATTTTTTATGATTGTAACAGCATTTGTAGATGCAGGAAAAATGAATCTGTCAACAGCTACGATAGCCATTGCAGCTGCAAAAACGCCAAAACCACGGCACAGATATTCCGGCAGTTTGATTTTCTGACAAAGAATAACACCTATACCCAATACAACACCGCATGTGCCGCAAACAAGTGCATCTGTTACTGGCAGTAAATTTTTGGCGGCCCAACACAGCGCAAACAGAAAATATATAATCAATAATGAAAAATCATTATACTTAGTTTTATCCATATTTTTCTCCATTTGAATTGATAACTTTATCTTAATGTTTATGTCATATTTTGTCAATCAACAAAAAGATAGATTTTAAGGTTAGAATATGATATATTAGTAGAAAAAGACAAAAGGAAATCAATTTGAAACAGATATATATAACAAAAAATGAAAAGAGTTTATCCGGCTTTTTGCAGGAGAGTTATCCATTACTGAAAACCGGCACACTGAACAAATTTCTACGTGCAAACAAAATAAAAGTAAACGGCAAAAAAGTTCCCCTCAATACCGCGTTAAAAAAAGGCGATGTGATAAATCTCTATATCGAAGATACATATTTTGAAAAACCGAATAAAAACAATGCTTTTAAATTTGCCAACAGAAATATAGATATAGTTTATGAAGACGAGAATCTGCTTGTGGTAAACAAGCCTGCAGGAATATCGGTTATTGATGACAACTGGCAGAATTACGATACTCTTGTAAACAGGGTAAAAAATCATTATTTCTCCAACAATGATGACTGTTCCCCCGCCCTTTGCCACCGTCTGGATACCGGCACAAGCGGGCTGGTAATGCTGGCAAAAAACGAAGAATTTTTACAGTTTATGCTGGATATGTTCAAGGATAAAGAACTGGAAAAAGAGTATATCTGCGTTGTGAAAGGTATTCCAAAACAAAAAAGCTCTGTACACAATGCATATCTTACAAAAAATGCAAAAGATGCATATGTTACGGTTACGCCTAAGGCAAAAAACAATATGTCCAAGCCTATCACTACAAAAGTGAATCTTGTTGAAAGCTATAGTGACTATTCCCTGCTGAATGTTGGCCTGATAACAGGCAGAACACATCAGATACGTGCCCATCTTGCCTATCTGGAAATGCCTATTCTCGGTGACTCAAGATATGGTATAAACAACCTTAACAGGCAGCTGAAAATGAAATATCAGGCTCTGTGCAGTAAAAAAATCAAATTTGGACAGATCAGTGATAAACGATATTCTTATCTTTCAGATAAAGAGTTTATCTGCCCGGACCCTTGGTTTGTGGAAAGTTTTTATAAAAGAGAATTCAAATAGTTAAAAAGCGATAATCGGCTTGACAGTCGGTTATCGTTTTTTATTTTTGCAAGTCAATTAAAAACGGAGTAACAATCGTTACTCCGTTTTGTAATTATTTTTACTAATGAGCCTGACAAACAACTACAAAGTTGCTTTCGATAGTGCTCTTTTTGTAATAACCAGGTTTCTGGTCTGGGCAGTTTGCATTTGCAATATTGCCTGTAATTGGGCAATAGTTGAACATTTCCACATCTTTTGATGTTGGGAAAGATTTAGATGGAAGTTCAGCCTGGGCAATATTCATTACATTTCTCCATGCTGTTGTAGGTGGATGTGTTGTGTAGTTAACACTTAATTCTGCCGGTTTGTCATAGCCCCACCAAGTTGCTGTGGAATAGTAAGGTGTAACACCGATAAACCAGTGGTCTTTGTTGTCAGATGTTGTACCTGTTTTACCTACAGCATCAAGGCGTTTTGGCGCAAGGCCTGCACCAGTACCGTACTGAAGAACTGTTTTAAGCGCACGGTTCATAATATATGCTGTTTCTTCGGAAAGAGCCTGAACAGATGTAACCTTTGTTTCAAGGATAACTTCACCTGAAGAATCTTCTACAGTTGTGTAGCAGTAAGGTTCTATATATTTACCGCCATTGCCAAAGATAGCATAAGCTGCAGCCATTTCCATAGGTGAGACACCTTCTGTCATACTGCCAAGAGCCAGAGGGCCAAGGTCACGGTCGCTGTCATACAATGTTGAGATGCCTACAGAGTTTGTAAGGAAGTCGTAGGAAGCATCAACACCCAACATCATAAGTGTTCTTACAGCAATTGTGTTGAGAGACTTGGCAATACCTGTAACTACAGGAATTTGTGTCATACTGAATTCACGGCTATAGTTCTGTGGCCACTGTCTCTTCTGACCTGGTTTTTCTTCGTCATCAATTTCTTTTACATAGTCATCAAACAAGGCTGTTGAGAAATGGATGTAATCGTATTCAAGGGCAGGAGCATATGCACCGATAGGTTTCATAGTAGAACCTGTCTGACGGAGAGAGTCAACCGCACGATTGAGAACGCGGTCTTCTGTTTTTTCACCAAGACCGCCTACTACAGCAACAACAGCGCCTGTGTAGTCAACAGAAACCATAGCAGCCTGTGGAGTCTGTGTAACTTTCTCGCCTGTTGCTGGGTCTGTGTAGGTATTTTCCTTGATTGGGAAAAGTGTTCTGCCTTTTGAGTCTGGTTCGTTAAGCATAACCTGTTCCATAGCGGACTGAAGAGTAGGATTTACTGTGGAGTAAATTTTCAGACCATTGTTCTGAATCATATTGGAAGCTTCGCCACGTGTAAGGTTATACTGAGCCATCAGATCTTCTGTAACCTGGTCGATAACCATATCTGTGAAGTAGCTGTTTACAAAGGATTTGGAACGGATTTCCTGGTTGAGCACCAGTTCTTCCTGCAGTGCAGCTTCGTAATCTTCATCAGCAAGTTTACCCTGCTGGTTCATAAAGTAGAGAATGTCATCTCGTCTGTCCAGGTTATTTTCAGGATGGCTGTATGGGTTATAAACAGATGGGTTCTTGGTGATACCTGCAATGGAAGCCGCCTCGGCATAGGTAAGTTCGCTTACATCTTTGCCAAAGTAGTTGTTTGCACCGGCCTGTACACCCGCCCAGTTGTGTGAAAGACGGATAGTGTTCAGATATGCTTCAAGAATTTCATCTTTTGTATACTGTTTTTCAAGTACAAATGCACGGTAAATTTCACGCAGTTTTCTGAATGCACCTTCGATACCGCTGCCATCATTGTCGTTGGTAAGGTTTTTTACCAGCTGCTGCGTGATTGTGGAAGCACCACGTTTAGATGAGAACAGCTTGATAGGTGTGTATTCGTTTACCATAGCGGCAACTGTACCCACAATATCAACACCGTGGTGATCATAGAAATCTTTGTCTTCTACAGCGATATATGCATCCTTAACATGCTGTGGAATATTTTCAAGATCAACCCAGATACGGTTTTCACTGCCGTCAAGACGCTGATATTCCTTGTACTCGCCTGTTTCTGCATCCTGGTAGTAGATAATACTTGTCAGAGAAAGCTTCAGGTTTGTAAGGTTAAGCATTTCGCCGTCGTTCCGTGTAACATTCACAAGGTATGATGTAAGTGCTACAAGAACTGCACTGCCCACCATCACACCAATGCAAATAAGATATGCGCATACAACAGCTATTTTTTTCCACAGAGGGCCTTTTTCACCTTTTTCTTTCTTAGGTTTTGCTGTTCTGGCAGGTTTTACTGCTTTTTCAGTTGCAGGCTTCTTTGCTTTTGTTTCAGTTTTTTTGCCGGATGTTTTATTCTGTCCTCCGGCAGAGGATTTATCATATATTTTGATAGTTATCCCTCCCGTTCGATTTGTATAAATACAATGTATTAATTTTCATAAAACAGCAAACACTAAATACACGAGGTGCTGATTTATGAAAAAAATATTATTAGCTTTATGTACAATATTTTGCACAGCTTTGATATGTATAAGCATTGTGCAGATGAAAAACACAGATATACAGCCAATTGACCAGCCGACGCAGACTGCATATATCGTAAAGGAATACGGCGGTAAGCTTGCAGTATTTGTCCCCAATGAACAGGAACCTTTGGCAATATACGAAGTATACGTACATCTGTTGCCCGAAAATGATATAGAGTTATTGCGAAAAGGCATAGCTGTTGACGATGATTTTACACTTATGAAAACTCTTGAAAATTTCGGTTTGTAAATGAGCACACTTTTTGATTATGCTTATACAAACTACATTATACTTTTTTCGCCATAAAATTTCAACCTTAAAATGATAACAAAATTGTCACAGAAATGATACAAAGATATAATATAGATATTTTTTTATCTATACTGCATATATTATATGTGAATTATTAATAAATAATTTACACTTTGTATTGTATATGAATATTGCTCATTTTTATATATTGTGATATAATTTAATGGATAACGGATATAACAAAAGGAGTGTATAATATGTCAGTTTTAGATTATCCATTCGACTCTGCTTATATTCTTCAGAAGAAGAAAAGCATCAAAAAAGAACTTTTGGCAAAAGATAAATTCATCGAAAAGAAAGTTGCTATTATGAGTGGCTCTACAATCGGTGAAATTAAAAATATACTTGAACTCTTCCTGCTGAACTATGGTATCAAACCAGAATTCAGAGTAGGCGGTTACAACAGATATTTTGAAGAACTTATGTTTGATGATGGCAGCCTGAAAGAATTCGGCCCTGATTTCATCTACATCCATACTTCAAACAAAAACCTGGAAAACCTGCCAGTACCACAGGATTCAGCTGATGAAGTAAATGCAAAACTGGAAAAAGAATTTGCAAAATATAAAACAGTTGTGGAAAAAGCACTGTCCTACGGCGCAGTTGTAATCGTAAACAACTACGAAATGCCTTTCTACCGTATGTATGGCAACAAGGATGCTGTAGCTGTTCAGGGTGTTGTAAACTACACAATAAAACTGAATATGATGATTGCTGATTACATAGCTACAAAAGACAATGTATATCTCAATGATATCAACTACCTGTCTTCCCTTGTTGGTCTTGATAACTGGCACAACCTGGAAAACTGGTACCTGTACAAATATGCACTGTCTGTAGACCAGATTCCACAGCTGGCATTCTCACTGGCAAAAATTGTTAAATCTGCTCTGGGTAAAAACAAGAAGAGCGTTGTGCTTGACCTTGACAATACACTGTGGGGCGGCATTATCGGTGACGACGGTGTAGAAGGTATTGCAATTGGCAACGAACAGCCTGCTGGTATGAGCTATACAGAATTCCAGAGCTATCTTAAAAAACTTACAGGTCTTGGCATTATGCTGAACGTTTGTTCCAAAAACGAAGAAGCAATTGCAAAACAGGGCTTTACAGACAGAAAAGAAGCTCCACTTTCTGTAGACGACTTTATCTGCTTCAAAGCTAACTGGGAACCAAAATCTATCAACATTGCAAACATTGCAAAAGAAATCAACATCGGCGAAGACAGCCTGGTATTTATTGATGACAACCCAGCTGAAAGAGAAATTGTACGTCAGTCACTGCCAACAGTAACAGTGCCTGAAGTTAAATCTCCAGAAGATTACATCAAAGCTATTGACAGAGCAGGTTTCTTTGAAATCACATCTTTTACAAAGGATGACGCAAAGAGAAACGAAATGTACAAACAGAACGCACAGCGCGCCGCTGCTGAAAGCAGCTTTACAGATTACACAGATTATCTCCTTTCTCTCAATATGACAGGTGAAATCGGTGCATTCTCCACAGCACACTGTGAAAGAATAACACAGCTGATCAACAAAACAAACCAGTTCAACTTTACAACACGCCGCTATGCACAGAGCGAAGTTGAAGCAATTATCGAAGATAAACAGAATTACATTTCTGCTTATGCAAAACTGGTGGACAAGTTTGGCGACAACGGTATCACAGCCTGCTTTATTGCATCAGTTGAAGGCACAAACGCAAACATTGACCTGTGGGTAATGAGCTGCCGTGTATTTAAACGTCACTTCGAATATGCTATGCTGGACTATGTAGTGGGCAAATGTAAAGAAATGGGCGTTAAAACAATTACTGCAAGCTGGCTGAGAACAGCTAAAAACGTAATTATCAAAGACTTCTATGAATCTGTAGGTTTTGAAGTAACTCTTGACACAGAAGATGAAAAGAGATATATTCTTAATATTCCTGAAGACTATGAAGTTAAAAACAAAGTTATCGATATGGAAATTGTATAAGGAGATAAAATTATGAACAGAACAGAAATTATGGCTAAACTGAACGAAATCTTCTGCGACGTATTTGACGATGAAGACATCGTTCTGTCTGACGACACAACAGCTGATGACATCGAAGACTGGGATTCCCTGGAACAGATCAACCTGCTGGTTGCTATCGAAAAACAGTTCAACATCAAATTCCAGCTGGCAGATGTTGCTGACCTGGAAAATGTTGGCGCAATGGCTGACCTGGTTGAAAAACTTATCGGTTAATAAAAACTAAATCAAAAACAGGTATCGTTAACACGATACCTGTTTTTTTATTATTTAATCAAGTCTAAAAATTTTTTTGGTATAAATCCAAAATATTTTTTGGGTGTAATAAATAAAATCAAAGTAATTATACTAATAAAATTAAATGGCATAAAAATCAATGGTTCTGTATACTTTATACGTACTTCGCCATTTTCCTGTACAGGTTTAAATCCTACCTGAGAATTACCAGCTCTGAACACTTCTGTTTCCGCGCCATTTATCTCTACCTCATATCCCGGAATGAATGTAAGTGGTACTGCTATTATATCCCGGTCTGTACCTGTAAGATTCATACTGTAATCAAATTCCATTGTTGTGCCACTGCGAACCCAATTTGAAATTGCCATAGTTTCATTTTCACTTGTGATTTCAGGTGAGTATGATAGCATATCATATAAATCGGCAGATGAAGGTAAATATTCATACTGGCCAGCACACAAACTGTTGTTAAGATTTGTTACATGATAATGTTTGGATGGTGTTTCACCTGTGTCTGTCCTTACAAATACAAATTCGTAAAATAGACCTATTGTAAAAGTTGAAACAAGAACCGCACATATACATGCTATAATTCTGTTCTTTTTATTTTTAACCCATAAAATAATAGAATAGCCAAAAAGGATTGTACAGCAAACCCCTACCAAAGACATAAGTCTGTATGGGAATTGAATAGTATCCAGCATTTTACCCACTACAGGAATCGCAGTAATTTTGCTCCATGGGAAATATGCAGTAGTTGCAATGGCACATACAACTGCTGTCCACAGCAGTATATCATTGTAAGAAATAATATCACTGTCTTCTTTTTTATGTTCAACAAATACTCTATACAGAACATAGAACACTATCGCCCCCAGTGAAATCCAGCCCAATGTATGTGGACCAATGCCCGTTACAGATGCAGTTGTAAAAAGATAACTTAAATCCTTTTTTGCAAACCCCATAGGAGACTGTACTCTTGTAAATACAATAGGTCTGAGTCTGAGAATCATATATAACATCGGACAGATAAACCACAGGTTAAGAAATACCGCATATACACCTGATTTTATCAGTGTAATCAGTCTGTATTCTTTTGTAAACAAGCTTTTAATGTATATACACACAATAATCACAGCCAGAAAAGCAGTAAGCTCTGTGGTAAGTATATGGCACTGTAAAAGACCTGTAGCACCGACAACAAGGCACCACCAGTCTTTCTGATTGCCTTTCAATACTGCATAAAGGCCATACATTATCAAAGGCAAAAATGTAAGCGCAGCAAATTCACCAATAGCACTTCTGTAATATGCACAAATCTGTCTGTATGGGTTCAACAGATAAACAATCGACATTGTAAGCGCCATATACCTGCTGCCTGTCATCTTTTTAAAAGGAATATAGCTGCAGATAACAGTAAGGAAATTGATAAAAACAATATATGCTTTAAAAGCAGTAATTGTACTTACCCCAAGAACAGAAAGCATTGCCGGGAAATACATTAATAATTCGGGATAAAACATTGAATTTGCATAACCATATCCATTAAGAAGCCCACCGTGAACACGAACCGGAAACTGTCCTGATTTAAGTCCCTGAGCCATACCTTCTATACGTGCAGTATGGAAAGTAAAATCGTGTCCTATAATAAACGCTTCTTTAAGTAATGGCAATGAGGCAACAACCACCGCAATAACAGTTACGGCAACAACCCCCAATACCGTTTTTGCAGATGTACTACTGTGTCCTTCAATACTTATAGGTTCAACAGCAGTCCAATTCATATTCATAGCAATGAACAGCAGTAAAGCACAAAGTATTGTAAGTGCCATATAGAAATATGTATCATTGCATACTGTATCCCAGCTTTCAATAAGCATACTATTTACATTAAAATTACTATCCTTTGTTTCTGCAAGAATATATACGCTGTGAACATCCTGATCCAACTCAAATGTCGTTTTTAAATAGCCCTCTTCGGCATTCAGGTTTTCATAGATTAAAATTTTCCCGCCGCTGTTATCAGGACTTGTATAGTCTGACGCAAATATTTTTAATACAGTTGTATCATCATTGGCAGTGTAACCAAAGCCAATGTCATATTTACCCCGTTTCAGGCTTAGTGCATGATTCACAAGAGTATAAACCTCTACACCTGCATTGGAGCTGCCTGTATATTCGACAGGCTGGCAACTGTCATATGTATAATCATCAAGATATCTGTGTCTGAAATCCTCATTTCCGAGACTAACAGAATAAAAATCACTTCTAATATTTGTTTTCAAAACATAGCATACGATTAATGCCACAATGAAAACCCAAAGGCCTTTTATTCTTTTTTTGTTCATTTTATTCTCCATAAAATCTATCGTGTGTATGGTGTATAATCGTGTTCTTTTGCATATGAAATATAATGATATATTTCATTATGGCTATCAGAGTACATTGCAGCATTTATACCATATCTTCCGAAAGAATAGTTGTCATCATTATAAATCACTTCTGACGTAGATCCTGCTGTAATTTTCACACCTTTAGTATTGCACCAATCATAAGCCTCTTGCCCCACAAGAACACTGCCATCAGTATAAACAAATAAATCATTGTCGGCAATTATTTGTCTGTCCATAGACATCATTGTGCCTTCAAACAAAGAATATATTTTATCAACATCTGATGCTTCCAGCATACCACCATCCTGCTTAACAAGTATTAAGGATGTGTTTTTTTGTTTTTCAACTCTTTCAGCCGTCACATCAAATGACTCTGCCAGTTTGATTTCCATTCTGGTAGATTCTTCATGTTCAAATTCGCTTGCAATATTCCATCTGTTGATTATTTCATCCGAGTGTTCAGATACAACACCTAAAGTATTGATATAATTTGATACAGCTTCTGTGGCTTTTTTAGCCCCATAGTTGTTAAGATGGCCATGATCTGCCCAATCATATGAAAAATCAAGTTCTAACACATTACTGCTATTATAATCCAGGAAGTCAACGCCATTTTCTTCAGCTATTCTGTGGATAGTATTCACAAGCATAATGTCATTTTCGTCTGCAATATGTGGAATTTTAACCAAAGCCAGTTTTATTCCTTTTTCTTTACAAAGATTTATTATTTTCAACAGATATTCTTCTGCATATGGATACAAATCTCTTGTTTCTGTAGTTACCGGATATTCATATCCCGAAAAGTCTTCTTTAGTATAAAACGGACCATAACCTTTTGCTGGAGTACTGTTATCTATAAATATTTTCTGCCAGTCTTCTTCTGTAAGCTCTGTTATTCTGGTGTGATACTTGGTTATATTCAGGTATTCTTCCCAAACCTTTTTGGTAACCTGTACGCGTCTTCTCGCAAGATTTAACTGCAACAGATTCAGACTAGGTTTCATCAACTGCGCGAAATCATCCGACACGAGGTCTACATCCACGCCAGTAAAATAGGACCTGTCATAAAATGAACCAAATGCATCGAGTATTACTATCTGTGGATTCTGATATTTCAGCGCTTCTACAATATAATGATAACTAACCCATACGGGCTGGCTCCAAGTGGATAAATTATATGCTGTAAGACCAGTGTTATCATAAATAGATGTTGCAGAAACACTACACATTGTGTGGCTACCACCAACTATCAAAACATCGATGCTGTTTTTTGGTTCATCATAAAATTCCTCTATTTCACCAACCGGTGTAACCAGTCTGTCAGCAAAATACAGTCCGCCCAAAAACAGAATGGCTGTTACTGATAAAATTTTTACATATTTAATAATTAATTTAAAATTCATAAACTACCTTAAAATTGAAAATAAATAAAAGGATTTTCCACATAGTTTATACCATATTGTCCAAGCACAACAATAGCAAGGAACAGGCCTGCATAAACAACGCCTTGTATGAAAGCATTTTTTTCATCAATAATTTTATCTATAGATTTATCTTTGTAGTTAAGTTCAATCACAATCTGAGAAACAATAATTGTGGATATCAGTATTACAGATAAAATAATATCGCCCATACCAAGACCAAAAGCATCAATTGCAAGAGACTCTGCCGCAGAGTTTACAAACATGCATTTAATATAACCTAATGCATGTGTAATTGTATTTGCTCTAAAAAATATGTAAGTAAAACAGTTGAGAGCAAATACGATAATTACATCACTCACAATAAGCAATGGATTGTTCCGGTTAATTTTATGTTTTTTGTAAAACTTTTTCTTTGGTTTTGCAATTGTTGCACCAACAATTCTGTAAAAAGCATGTATAAGACCCCATATAACATAGGTCCAGTTTGCACCATGCCAAAAGCCACTTACAAGAAATACTATAAGCAAGCCTGTTCTCATTGGTGGTTTTGAAAATTTGGGACTTATTTTTTTCAGCGGATTTGACCACACAAATGGCGTGAAAATATAATCCTGAAACCATGTAGAGAGAGAAATATGCCATCTGCTCCAATATTCTGCAAAAGAACGGGATAAATACGGATTGTTAAAGTTTCTCATCAACTTAAAACCCAACATTTTCGCAGAACCAATGGCTATCATAGAATAAGCGTTGAAGTCGCAATATACCTGAAATGCAAAAAATATTACGGCAACAACCAATGTAAACGGACTGCTCTGCTGATATTTATCGAAAACATTTGTTACGAATGTAGCCAATCTGTCAGCAATTACCACTTTTTGTACAAGGCCAATAAGTACAAGTGTCCGTCCATTTTTTATGTTTTCCAGATCAAGTTTATGTTTGATTTTAAATTGATCCAACATATTTTTGCTTCGCTCAATAGGGCCTGCAACAAGCTGTGGAAAGAAAGAAATAAACAACGCATAGCTAATCAAATTTCTTTCACAAATTTCACTGTTTCTGTAAACATCAATCACATATCCCACAGACTGGAAAATATAAAAACTGATACCTACAGGCAACACAATATTAAGCAGATTTAATTGTGTATTGAACACTGCGTTAATTGAATTAATAGCAAAATTAAGATATTTGAAATAAAACAGCAAAAGAAAAACAGCTACAGTTGACGTAAGCAAAATCGCTTTTTTATATTTTTCATACTTAACTATAAAAATAGCCGCAGTGTATGTAACAAAGATAACAGCCAGCATAAGCAACAGATATTTTGCATTCCAGCCTGCATAAAAAGCAAAACTACCAAAAAGCAACATAACTCTTCTGAGTTTTAAAGGGAGAAAATAGTAAATACCTACAGTTGCTGCCAGCAAAAATATATATTCAAAGGAATTAAACCGCATTATACACCTCTATTTGTAATACATAATATAAAATTACATATTTTATATGTACTCCGTAACATTTTATTACTTTACAAAATATTTGTCAATTAAAGCACGGCAATAAATGAAGTTATTACTCAAGTTAAAACTCATTCATTTCTACAAACACCATATCGTTAAATGTGGCTACTCCACCATAAAATTTATCAGTGTATCTCCCCTCTTTTACCCAATGGTCTGTAACCTTTTTTGATGTAAATGGCATATCGAGAGAAAGTATATCTTCAATGCTGAACCATTTCAGCTGTCCTTCGTTGGAAGTGTTTATAACAGAATCATCTTTTAATTGAGCAAAGAAATAATAGTTCTGGCGCAGTTCTTCGGGTTTGTTGTAAATAGTAAGATATCTCAATTTAATATCTGCCAGCATATCTTCAGTTACACCCAGCTCTTCCTTTAATTCACGGACAGCGCAGGCATAGGCATTATTTAATTCTTCTGGTTCAAAATGACCACCGGCGGATCCTATCCATTTGTCATTTACTACCCTTGACCCCTGGCGGTACAGCAGTAAAATTCTGTCTTTATATGTAAGATAAACACTTGTCATATTGCGCAGTTTTCCGATTGGGTTCATAACATATCTCCCTCTATTTTTATTATAAATATTATATACCTTAAAATTAATTTTGTAAAATCTCTTGACAATATATATATATATATATAATTTTTATGGTAATTTTATTTCATTTGCACAAGGAGGTTTAAAATGAAAAAATTATTGGCTTTTATACTGGCTGCTGTAATGGCATTTTCAATGGCTGCTTGTGGCGGCGGTGAAACAAACGAAGGTGGCGATGTAAGCGGTGAAGGTACTGTTGACAGCCAGCCAGTTGGCGAAGCAGAAAACAGCTACAACCCTGCAAAGCTGAGTACATTCGGCCTGCCTGAACCATCTTTTGATTATAGTTATGAATACTATGATGTGCGTTCTAAAGAAGGTGTGGAACACCCTGAATTCAATTATATCTTCGAAGCCAGCCGGGAAGATACTCTGGCTTATATGAAAGAAGTTTCTGCTGTATGGGGTGGCTGGACACACGACAGCGTACCAACTATGGCCCCAGGCGATTCTTTCTGGTTCTCAACAGATTACGAAAACTATCATATCAGCATCAACTGGTTTGTAGATGCAGAAGATGTTTGCTTTATGTATGTAAGAGACTACAGCAAAAATATGATTTGGGACCAGGAAAAAGCCATAGACTATATTGAAGGTCTGGGTGAATATGGTACATATGGTGTACATACAAATGACTATGTTCGATCTGGCAAAACAAAACCACACTGATGTCAACAATGTATTTTAAAGGAGAGTTTTTACTCTCCTTTTCTTTTTGTGCAAATCAACGCACTTGTTTACAGGCATTTAATATGGTATACTAATTAATTAGAAAACTTAATTTAATGAGGTAGTTATGAACAGTTATAAATTCAATGATTTGTCAGTGGGTATGAGCGAAAGTTTTACAGTGACAATTACAGAAGAAATGATGGATAAATTTATTGATATTACAGGTGACATCAGCCCTATTCATGTAAGTGCTGACTATGCAAAAGCACACGGTTTTAAAAACAGAGTATGCCATGGCATGCTGTTTGGCAGTATGTTTTCTACACTTGCAGGTGTTTACCTGCCAGGTGAACACTGCCTGCTGCACAGTGTAGAAACAAAATTTTCCCTGCCTGTTTTCCCTGGCGATGTGCTGACAGTTGCAGGTAAAATCAGCGAAATCAACGAAACATTCAAAACAGTTTTCGTTAAAGGTACAATCACAAATCAGGACGGCAAAAAAGTATGTAAAGCAAACATTCAGCTGGGGGTAAGAGAATAATGAGCGTATATCTTATAACAGGTGCAACAAGTGACCTCGGTTATGAACTGATTAAAACAGTGGCAAAAGACGGCGATAAATTCTTACTTCAGGGTTTTGGCGACAGCAGTGTGCTGGAAAATTTCTGTGCTGAAAATAAAATCGATTTTACATATTATGACGTAAACCTGTCTGACAGCGAAGCTACAGACAAATTTGTAAACGATATCAAAGAAACAGGACTGACACCTACACATTTTGTGCATCTGCCTGCCCTGCGTGTTATCAACACAAAGTTCAAAAGCTTTGACGAAGAAAGATTCCTTGCTGATATGAACGTGCAGGTTATGTCTGCAGTAAAAATCTGCAAACTGATTATGCCAAAAATGGCAAAGGCAAAATATGGCAGAGTGCTGTTTATGGCTACAAGTTATGTGCTG
Source organism: Oscillospiraceae bacterium (assembly GCA_017555565.1). GTDB lineage: Bacteria > Bacillota > Clostridia > Oscillospirales > Ruminococcaceae > RGIG3102. The sequence goes on along the minus strand of JAFZGF010000028.1, from coordinate 53,595 downwards.
GCTAATCCACCTAAAAACACAGGCGCATATATTATGGCTAAAAACGCCATTGTTGGTCTGATGAAAAGCCTTGCCGCTGACTATGTAGCAAACGGCATTACGGTAAACAGCGTAAGCCCAAGTATGATTGAAACAAAATTCCTTGCTGAAACAAGCCACCTTATCGTTGAAGCTGCAGCAAACGACCATCCAATGAAACGCAACGCACAGGTTAACGATGTTGTGCCTGCTATGGCTTTCCTGCTGAGCGACGAAGCAAGATTTATCACAGGTGTAAATCTGCCAATTACCGGAGGTAGTGTAATTGAATAACAATATCAGAAGAATTCCGCTGGCTGAAAAACAGCTGATTCTTGATTTTTTAAACGAACACTGGGGTTCAAAACATCCGCTGGTAAACCACGAAGTACTGTTCAACTATTATTTTCTTGACGGTGAAATGACAAATTTCTATGTATCAGAAGATGACGACGGTGTGTGTGCTATCTGCGGTTATATCAAGTGCAGTAACGAAGAAAATCCTGATATATGGATTTCCATCTGGTGTGCCAAAAAAGGCAAAAACGGCCAGGGTCTTGCACTGATGGGTGCAATGAAAGAACTGACCGGTGCAAATGTGATGGCCTGCAACAATATACGTGCCAACACAATGCCTTTCTACACCTTCCTTGGTTATCACCCAGATAAAATGAACCATTACTACCGTCTGGCAGATAAGTCAGAATACAAAATGGCTGTGGTTAATGAAAAAATAATTCCTGCAAGTGTAAAAAAAGATGGTGTATGGCTGGAAGAAATGGCTGATATTGCACAGGTAGAAAAAACTTTTTCAATTCCTGTATATTGCAGACCACACAAAGACTACTGGTATATAAACAAAAGATATTTTGAATATCCACATTACGAGTACAAAGTATTTGCTGTTCACAACGGCGAAACAGTACCTGCCCTGGTAGTTTTCAGAGTAAATGAAAGTGAAGAAGGATATGTATTGCGACTGGTAGACTATATCGGTGACAAGGCTGATTTCTGCCTGCTGTCCGGTTTTGTGGACGAACTGATGCAGAAATACGACTGCGAATACTGTGATATGTACTGCTGGGGTGTAAATGGCGAAGATGCAGGTTTTGTACTGCGCGTAGCTGATGAAAACATTATTCCAAACTATCTGAACACACTGCTGCAAAAAAACATCGATTATTATTTCTTTACATCAAGTACAGAAAATTTTATGATGTTCAAAGCTGACGGAGACCAGGACAGAATGAATCTGGGGTAATAATACAACACCAATGCTAAAAGGGACGATATACTATCGTCCCTTTCTTATACTTTATAAAATATACAAGAGCCGCTGATATTTCAACGGCTCTTTATTATTATCACTACTGTTTAGTGGGCTGGTATAAATGTTCTTTATTATACTTGTGCGGTGCTTTTTTGTTGTCGACATATAACTTTCTTTACAATTATACATCTTGGTTTTGTTTTATTACTTTTCTTTTCATTACACATATCTTTAAACAATCCATTGTGGTCCTGCCACTTTACGATGCTACAATATTTACTCTTATTACCTTCTTTACGATAATATCAAATATTGTGACTGTTTCTTTTCATCGATATGCTTCGTTTTAAATTTTAAGCATCCTGCATTTTGTACTGAACATCTTGCAGAAAATTTCAGATTAATCTCTATTTTTCGTATATTTTTTAATATCCTCATATCCTTTCTGACTTCTGATACCCTGTGTATCTTCACTTCATTTTATGATACTTTTTGAATATTTTTTAATATCACATAGTTTCATCTGATTTTGTTTTAATGTCTTATATGACTTTCTTTACAATCATATTTCTTGGCATTTTTTGTTTTTATTTTCTGCTCTTGCCAGGAACAGCATTTACTTAATGTGCCATCGGCCCCACATCCTTTTCTTGACTATATATTACCATGTTGCAACACAGATGTCAACTGTTAAAAATTTATTTAATTAATATTTTCTATTATTTTCTTATTTTTATTAATTTGTATATAAGTTTTAAATGGTATTTTCTTTTATAATTAAGTTAATAGGCTTTTTACAGTTTATAAATCCAACTTATTTTATTAAATTATATTAGTTTTTTCTTAATTTTATTAAATAGCAAAAAAGTGCTATTCCCTGCACGGAACAGCACTTTAATATTATTTGTTGTGTTTGTATTCGATGTATTCATCGTAAGTCATCAGTTTGTCTACAATTTTACCATCAGGCAGAATTTCAATAATTCTGTTTGCTATTGTCTGGATAAACTGATGGTCATGGCTGGCAAAAAGCACAGTGCCTTTGAAATCAACCAGACCGTTGTTAACAGCTGTGATGGATTCCAGGTCAAGATGGTTGGTAGGCTGGTCCAGCATAATAACATTTGCTTCTTTCATCATCATACGGGACAGCATACATCTTACTTTTTCACCACCGGAGAGAACATTTACCTTTTTGAAAACATCATCGCCGGAGAACAGCATACGACCAAGGAAGCCACGGAGATAGCTGTCTGTCTGGTCTTTTGAATACTGACGCAGCCAGTCGATAATGCTGTCATCGATACCTTCAAAGAAAGCAATGTTGTCTTTTGGGAAATAGCTGCGGGAAGTGGATACACCCCATTTAATAAAGCCGGAGTCAGGTTCCATTTCGCCATTGAGGATTTTGAACAGAGCAGTCTGACCAGCTTCGTTATCGCCAACAAGGGCGATTTTATCAAGTCGGTTGATATAGAAAGAAACATTGTCCAGCACTTTGATACCATCAATAGTTTTGGAAAGTTCTTTTACTTCAAGAACATCCTTGCCTACTTCCCTGTCCTGCACAAAGCCAACGAAAGGATATTTACGGCTGGATGCAGGCATTTCTTCCAACTGGATATTATCAAGAATTTTCTTTCTTGATGTAGCCTGTTTTGATTTGGATTTGTTTGCAGAGAATCTACGGATAAATTCTTCAAGCTGTTTGATTTTTTCTTCTTTTTTCTTGTTCTGGTTGCGGATTAGCTGGTTCATCAGCTGGCTGGATTCATACCAGAAGTCGTAGTTGCCGGCATACATTTTAACTTTGTTGTAGTCGATATCAACTGTGTGTGTACATACAGCATTGAGGAAGTGTCTGTCATGGGAAACAACCAGAACTGTGCCTGGGAATTCGATAATGAATTCTTCAAGCCATGCAATAGCGTCGATGTCCAGGTCGTTTGTAGGTTCGTCCAGCAGGATGATACTTGGCTTACCAAAAAGTGCCTTTGCAAGGAGAACTTTAACTTTATCTCTACCTTTCAGATTCTTCATCTGCATATAGTGGTATTCTTTATCCACACCCAGACCGTTGAGCAGCTGCAGAACTTCTGTTTCAGCTTCCCAGCCGTCCAGTTCAGCAAATTCGCCTTCCAGCTGTGCAGCCAATTCGCCGTCTTCTTCAGAAAAGTCTGGTTTGGCATACAGTTCGTCTTTCTGTTTCATAATTTCGTACAGTCTTGGGTTGCCCATAATAACTGTTTCCATTACATAGAATTCATCAAACTTGAAGTGGTCCTGTTCGAGAACTGACATACGGGCATTTTTATCAAGGAAAATTTCGCCTTTTGTAGGTTCTCTCAGGCCTGAAATAAATTTAAGCAAAGTACTTTTACCAGCACCGTTTGCACCGATGATGCCATAGCAGTTGCCCTGTGTAAAAGTAAGGTTAACATCTTTAAATAAGGTTTGCCCATCAAATTCATGGGTTAAATCTTTAACTGTAAGCATTGATTACTCTCTTTCTTTTTAAGTGAATACAAATTGCGTAACTATAAAATTATACCATATAATATATACTTTCTCAATAGGTATAATTTTTGTAATTTTTACTTTTTTCATTGATAAGTTACGATGTAAATATTATAATAATTTTAAAATGCATTACGATTATAAAGGAAGGAATCACTATGTCTTACTCACCAAAACTGACATCTAATTTCAACGACACAAAAAACAGAAGTAACATCGTATCCTGCTCTGGTATGTGTTCTTTCTGTACAGAAGACTGCCTTGGCACCTGTGAACTGGGCCTTGCAGCTGTAAGAGGCAGCCAGACCGTGTACCCTACAAACACAGGCGCAAACCAGGTTGCCAGTGAAAAGGACTACCCTATTGACTATTCACATTTCAATATCAATGGTCATTGCTTTGGCACACACGGCGTAAGACCAAACTATGAAGATGCTACTATCTACAACGTAAAACTGGAACGCAGATATGGCCGCGACAACGAAGTTAAAATTGCACTTCCATTTATGCTGCCTGCAGTTATCAAACTGAACTGGAAAGACTACTTTGCAGGTGCTGCTATGGCCGGTGTATGTGCTGTTATCGGCGAAGGCTGCCCAAGTAAAGACCCTAATCTGGAATATACAGACGGCAAAATTACAAAATTTGAAATGCTGGGTGAAATGTTTGATGCATTCAATAAATACTATCGTGGCTATGGTCAGATTATCCTGCAGTGCAACGTAGAAGATGATATGCAGGGTCTGCCAGAATACGCAATTAAAAACCACGGCTGTCAGGCTATCGAATTTAAATTCGGCCAGTCAGCTAAAGGTGTACAGCCTGCCAGAATCTGCAAAGGCGGTTACGAAGAAGCACTGAAAAAACAGGCCAGCGGTCTGATTGTAAGACCAGATCCATCCACACCAGAAATGAAAAAGAAATTTGAAGAAGGTTGCTGCCCAAACTTCTACGCTTATGACAGACTGCCACTGTGGGATACTAAATTTATGGTTAACCGCGTGAAAGAACTGAAAGCTATGGGTCTGAAAAACGTTTATTTCAAAATGGCAGGTTATGACCCTAAAGACCTGGAAACTGTTCTGCGCATCGCTGCTATGGCTGGTGTAGATATGGTTACATTTGACGGTGCTGGTGGCGGCAGCGGTTACAGCCCTAATAAAATGATGAACGAATGGGCATATCCAACAGTATGTATGGAAGTAGCTGTGGCTGATATTGTAAATAAACTGGAAGATGAAGGTCTGGAAATGCCTGCTATTACTATCACAGGTGGTATCGCAACAGAAGACCAGGCATATAAAGCCATTGCCCTGGGTGATGGCCACGTGACAGCTATCGGTCTGTGCCGTGCATCTATGGCTGCAGCAATGAGCGGTAAAAAAATCGGTGATATGATTAAAGCCGGTGATGTACCAGCAAGATACAAACAGTATGGCAACACAGTGCAGGAAATTTTTGCTGACCTGGCTGACCTGAGATACATTTATGGCAAAGAAGCAGACAACTTCCCTACAGGCGCAGTTGGTGTATTCTCATATCTGAACAAGATGGCTTTCGGTCTGCAGCACTTTGCAGCGCTGAACAGAAAATTTGATATCGAACTGGCCGATTCTTCTGACCTTATCCCTCTGACAAGAGATGCAAGAGATCTGCTGAATGGCGAATGGTTTGATTTTTAATTGAATACAAATAAAAAGAGGTGCTTTTCAGCACCTCTTTATTGTTTTATTATGAAATTCTTGGTTTGCAGATAATATCGATAACCTTTGTTTCAAACAGGTTGTTGGAATGACCTGGAATAAGTGTAAGAGCATAGTCTGCACCGTGGCCACAGCCGCCAACAGCGATAATTTCTTCTCCGTAAGGGATAGCACCATTGTCCATTGCCATAAGGGAGATTTCTACGCCAACTTTCATACCCTGGCCCAGGAATTTAAGTGTGTCTGCCATAAGGATAGCTGGTGTTACACCGCCATATCTGTTGGCAATGCCTCTTTCAGCGCCTGAAAGTGCGTGTGTAGCTGTAATAACTGTAACACCTTTGTCTGTAAGTTCTTTGCGTTTTTCAAGGCTCATTTCGCACTGACCTGGGCCCATATCGCCATAACAGTGTGTTACAGAAACAAATTTAACATCAACTCCTGCTTTTGCGAATGTTTCCATAAAAATATCAATTGTATAGCCTGTTTTGGAAGCAAGAACTACATATTTAAGGCCGTGTTCTTTTGCATATTCAGCTGCAAGTTCAGCAGTTTTATATGTATTTTCCCAGCCTTTGTTTTCAAAAAGATGAACGCCCATAATTTAAGAATCCTTTCATTTGTAACGAATTTAACATATCATAAGTATACCATATATACCCATATATTCAATCAAAATGTTAAAATTTTATGAAAACTATTGCATTTAATCCAAATCAGATATATAATTGTTAGCAGTCGATATGTTAGACTGCTAATTTTATTTGAGGTGATTATATGGTAAAGAAACAATTTAAAGCTGAAAGTAAAAAACTGATGGATATGATGATTAACTCCATCTATACACATAAGGAAATATTTTTAAGAGAACTTATCTCCAATGCCAGCGACGCACTGGATAAAATGTATTTCAAATCGCTTACTGATGACAGCATTACTCTGTCCAGAAGTGATTATCAGATTAAAATCAGTGTAGACAGAGACAACCGAACACTGATAATCGAAGACAATGGCATAGGTATGACAGAAAAAGAACTGGAAAACAACCTGGGCACCATTGCAAAAAGCGGCAGTCTTGATTTCAAAACAGAAAATAAAGCTGATGATATGAGCATTATCGGTCAGTTCGGCGTAGGTTTCTATTCTGCATTTATGGTAAGTGACAGAGTTTCTGTTCGCAGCCTTGCCTATGGAGAAGATCAGGCATTCTGCTGGACATCCACAGGTGTGGACGGATACACAATTGAACCTTGTATCAAAGATACTGTAGGTACAAAAATCACTCTGCACATAAAAGATGATACAGAAGATGAAAATTACTCTGAATATCTGGAACAGTACAACATTATGGGGCTGGTAAAGAAATATTCCGACTTTATCCGCTACCCTATCCGTATGATGTGGGAAACAAACCGACTGAAAGACGGTACTGAAAACGAATATGAAAAAGTGCTGGAAGAAAGAACGCTCAACAGTATGATTCCGCTGTGGAAAAAGAACAAAAGTGAAATTTCCAAAGAAGAATTTGATTCTTTCTACAAAGACCAGTTCGGTGACTGGGAAGAACCTGCAAAGGTAATACACACAAAAGTTGAAGGCAATGCCACATACACTGCCCTGCTGTATGTACCAAAGCGCCCACCGTTTGATTACTACTCAAAGAATTTTGAAAAAGGCCTGCAGCTGTATTCTTCCGGTGTGATGATTATGGAAAAATGTGCTGACTTACTGCCAGACTATTTCAGTTTTGTAAAAGGACTTGTAGACAGCGAAGATTTGTCACTTAACATTTCCCGCGAAATGCTGCAGCACGACAGACAGTTGAAACTGATAGCTACAAATATCGAAAGAAAAATCCGAAACGAACTGCAGTCAATGCTGAAAAATGACAGAGAAACATATGAAGAATTTTTCAAATCCTTTGGCACACAGATTAAATTCGGCATGTATGAAGATTTCGGTGCAAATAAGGATAAACTGGCAGACCTGGTGCTGTTTACATCTTCATATGAAAACAAAGCCGTTACATTGGCTGAGTATGTAGACAGATGCAAAGAAGGCCAGAACACAATTTACTATGCCTGCGGTGAAAGCGTGGACAAAATTGAAATGCTGCCACAGGCTGAACTGATTAAAGACAAAGGTTTTGAAATTCTGTATCTTACAGACAATGTGGATGAATTTGCCCTGCAGATTCTGGCAAGTTATAAAGATAAAACATTTACAAACATCAGTACAGAAAATCTGAATCTTGATACAGATGAAGAAAAGCAGCAGTTGGAAACAATAAACGAAGAAAGCAAAGACATGCTGAAAACAATGAAGGCTGTTCTTGGCGAAAATGTTACAGCGGTAAGATTTACAAACAGACTGAAAAGTCATCCTGTATGCCTTATCAGTGAAGGTGTGTTGTCTCTTGAAATGGAAAAAATACTGAAACAGATGCCAAATGCAACAGACGCAAAAGCAGAAATTGTAATGGAAATCAACAAAGACCACCCTATCGCAAACAAGTTGAAAGAACTGGCTGAATCTGACAGTGAAAAACTTGAAAAATACACAAAAATCCTCTATGCCCAGGCAAGACTTATTGAAGGTCTGTCTGTAGATAACCCTACAGAACTGAGCAATATGATTTGTGAACTTATGATATAAATTATTAAGTGCCCTGATATTTTCAGGGCGCTTTTTATAAGTAAATTTTTATTTAATATTAAATTAGTTCAGACGCGTTCCTATAATAAGCAATTTACACATAAAGCAGCCATTCATATTACACAATTTCAGTATAATTTATATTGAAAAAATGCAATAAAATCGGTATAATATTTCTTTGTGAGATATTAATATTTATTTGAAAGGAAGTTTGAAATATGAGTATTAAAAGTTTGTTTGCTGCTCGTAGCATGACTGAAGGTAACCCTTCAAAAAGACTGATGGAATTTGCTGTTCCAATGCTTATCGGTAACGTTGCTCAGCAGCTTTATAATACAGCTGACTCTGTAATCGTTGGTCACTATGTTGGTGACAACGCCCTGGCTGCTGTAGGCAGTGCCAGCCCAATCCTCAACCTGCTGCTTGCTCTGTTTGTAGGTATTGCCACAGGTGCTGGCATCGTGGTATCACAGAGCTTCGGCGCAAAAGACAGAGAAAGACTGACAACTGCTGTAGGCACATGTCTGTCACTGTCTCTTATCGCATCTATCGTAATTATGATTGTCGGTCCAATTATCACAAGACCAATGCTGGAACTGCTGGGCACACCAGAATCCATCATCGGCTGGTGTACATCATACCTGAAAATTTATTTCTACGGTATCCTTGGTTTCTTTATGTACAACATGCTGTCTGGTGTTCTGCGTGGTATGGGCGACAGCCTTTCTGCTCTGGTTTACCTGCTGATTGCCGCTGCTCTCAACGTTATTCTTGACCTTGTTTTCGTAGCAAAATTCGGTATGGGCGTTGCTGGTGTTGCCCTGGCTACAATCCTTGCACAGTTCATCTCTGCTATCTGCTGTTATGCAAAACTGGCAAAAATGACAGATACATTTGACCTGAGCCTGAAAACAATCAAACTGGATAAACCAATGGCAAAACACGTTATCAAAATCGGTGTTCCATCCGGTATCACACAGGCTATCATGGCTATGGCAGGTATGGTTGTTCTCAACCTGACAAACGCTATGGGTGAAATGGTTATTGCATGTAACGTTATCATCATGCGCGTTGACGGTTTTGCTATGATGCCTAACTTCACATTCGGTCAGGCAATCTCTGTTTACACAGGTCAGAACGTTGGTGCAGGCAAACTGGACCGTGTACATGACGGTGTAAAACACGGTCTTAAACTGGCTCTCTCCTTCTCCGTAACAATCACAATCATTCTTGTTCTGTTCGGCAAAATCCTGTTCGGTTTCTTCACAAACACACCTGAACTGATTGAACTGGCTATCAAAATGATGAGAGTTCTGGCTGTTGGTTACATCTGCGTATCCGTAACACAGATTCTCGGTGGTATTATGCGTGGTTGTGGCGACACAGTTACTCCAATGTGGATTTCTATGATTCAGACAATCGTTATCCGTGTGCCACTGGCTTACCTGCTGGCTTACCTGACAAAATCTGCAGAATACCCACACGGCGCACCAATCGCTCTGTTCGGTTCAATGCTTATCTCCTGGGTACTTGGTATGATTATGTCTATCATTGCATTCCGCTCTGGCAAATGGAAGAGAAAACTTCTGTAATTTAAAGTTATATTGAACAAAAAGGCTGTACAAATTTGTACAGTCTTTTTTTATTTTCCTGTTGTAGTATAAATTGTATAATGTTAAACTATATACAACATATAAATCATTTTATAAAGTTTATTTTATTTATCGTTTGCGAAAGGAAAATCAATTATGGAAAGAATCAAATTCCCTGAAGTTGACAACTGCAGTACTATTATTGTAGGTAAAAATGCTTCAAAAACAGGCAAAGTTATTCTGGCACACAACGAAGACACACCTGACTGTACAGCACAGGTACACCTGGTACCAAGAATAAAACACAAACCGGGCGAAGTGCTGACATTTGCTGACGGCACCGCTGTTATCCCTCAGGTGGAAGAAACATATGCGTATATGTGGAGCGAATTCCGCGCATTGGGCGAATTTGGCGGTGAACCATTTGCAGACAGTTTCTTTAATGAATGGGGTGTTGCAGTGGCTTCTGACAGCTGTGTTGCAACAAGAGAAGGCACCCAGCCTTACACAGGCGGCATCGGTTACGGCATCAGAAGACTGATTGCTGAACGCAGCCGCAGTGCAAGAGAAGGCGTAGAAGTTGTGGCAGAACTGGTAAAAGAATTCGGCTATCGTTCTACCCGCTCATACCACATCTGTGACAAAGACGAAGCATGGGTTATCCAGCTGACAGTTGGTAACAACTTTGTAGCAAAAAAAGTTGGCGATGATGAAATTTACTACATCCCTAACTGGCTGACAATCCACGAAGTAGATTTCAGTGACACAGAACATAAAAACTACTACTGGTCTGAAGATGTTGTAGGCTATGCTATCCGCAATGGCTGGTACACACCTGCAGTTGAAGGTGATTACTCCGACTTTGACTATGCAAAAGCATATCAGGGTGCTGGTCACTGGATTAAATCCAACCTTGACCGTTCTGACCTGGCATGGAGCCAGATTACAGGCGAAAACCCAGAACAGTACCGCACAGTGTTCTCAATCAAAGCACCTAAAAAATACGGTGTAGAAGACCTGAAACCAATTATGCGCTCCCACTATGCACAGCACGGTGAAGACCTGAAAGATGACCCAACAATGTCCCCTCACCGCTACGGTATCTGCCGTGACACAACTATCGAAACTACTATCACAGAATTTAACGACGATGTTAATCTGACATGTGTATGGCGTTCCAGCCCAAGACCATGTGCCGCACCATTTGTGCCATGGTATCTGGGTATCACAAAACTGCCAAAAGGTTATGAATGGATAGATGCAAAAGCTTCACAGGCCAGCCACTTTGCAGTTGACCCATCTGAACTGAAATATGACGGCAGATATGCTTACTGGGCATTCCATGTACTGCAGAATATGATGGAATTTGACTATCAGTTCGGACAGGATAAACTGCAGTCCTCCATCAAAGCGTTGGAAGACGAATGGGCAGTTACAAAACCTGCAATGGATGCTGCATACAAAGCAGTAAAAGAAATCAATCCTGAATACGCAAAACAGCTGCTGACAGACTATACTGCACAGCAGGCACAGCGCGCATGGGATTGGGCATCCGAAACACTGACAGAAATCACAAATGCAAGACACGCCGCAAGAATGCATTTCTGGAGAAGCAAACTGTAATAATCACCAAAAACAGCTGTATATTTTGTACAGCTGTTTCTTTTGGGATTTATTGAATTAGTTTGATATAAATGTTAAAATATCTATAGGTGTGTACACCCACTGTGTACAGATATTGTTTGTTATCAAATTCGAAAGGATAATTATTATGGCAAAAAAATTTCACGAAAACTGGGACAACTGCAGTACCATTATCGTAGGTAAAAACGCTTCAAAAACTGGCAGAGTTCTGCTGGGCCACAACGAAGACGATATGAACTGTGTTGTTCAGATGCACGTTGTTCCAAGAATGGAACACAAAGAAGGCGAAGTTCTTACATTTGATGACGGTGATGCAGTAGTGCCACAGGTTCCTGTAACATGGGGCTATATGTGGAGCGAACTGCGCTGCCCAGGCGGCGAACCATTTGCTGATGGTTTCGTAAACGAATGGGGCGTTGCAGTTGTATCCGACAGCTGTGTTTCCACAAAAGAATCCAACCAGCCATATACAGGCGGTCTGGGTTATGGCATGAGAAGACTGATTGCTGAAAGATGTAAAACAGCAAGAGAAGGTGTAGAAGTTGTAGCACAGCTGATGAAAGACTTTGGCTACCGTTCAACACGTTCCTACCATATCGTTGACAAAGACGAAGGCTGGGTAGTACAGCTGACAGTTGGTAACAACTTTGTAGCAAGAAGAGTTGGCGACGATGAAATCTACTACATTCCAAACTGGCTGAACATCCACGAAGTTGACTTCTCTGACACAGAACACAAAAACTTCTACTGGTCTGAAGATGTAGTTGGTTATGCTATCCGCAACGGCTGGTACACACCTGCTGTTGAAGGCGACTACTCTGACTTTGACTACACAGCAGCATACCAGGGCGAAAACAGTGACGTTAAATCCAACTGGGACCGTTCTGACATCGCTTGGAGCAAAATCACTGGCGGCGAACCAATGCCACACCGCACATTCTCTATCAAAGCACCTAAACTGTTTGATAAAGAAGACCTGAAAGACATTCTGCGCTCACACTGCCCAGAACATCCAGAACTGCTGGCTAAAGACCCAACAGCTACACCACACCAGTACTATGGTGTATGCCGTGATACAACAATCGAAAGCCTTGTTATCGAATTCCAGGATGACGCTGACCTGACAACTGTATGGAGAACAACTCTCCGCCCATGTAACAGCCCATATCAGCCATGGTTCCCAGGTATCACATCTGCACCAAAAGGCTGGTTCTGGCAGGATATCCCATCAACACAGTTCACACATCTGAACCCTGTTGCTGACGACTTCAAATACCACAGTGACAGAGCTTACTGGGCATTCCATATGCTGAACATGACAAGAGAACTTAACTGGCAGTTCGGCGAAGAAATGGTTAAAGAAGAAGTTGAAGCAATGGAAAAAGAATGGGATATTATTGTTCCAGCAGTAAGAGAAACATATGCTAAACTGAAAGAAACAAACCCAGAAGCTGCAAAAGCATTCCTGACAGACTTTGTTCATTCTCAGGCCGCAAAAACTTGGGACTGGGCTGACCAGATGACTCTGAAACTTGTTGACAAAAAAGACAAAGAAAGCAAAGTTGCCTGGAGAAAAACTCTGTAATTAAAATTTATATAAAAATATCCGGCAGTTTTTCCCTGCCGGATATTTTATTTTTAAAATAATCAATTTGTTCTTGTAAAAAGATACTGTTCAATGTATAATTCATATATTAATATAATTTTATAATAAAATATACTAATAAAAATTTGAATCAAGGAGAGAAATTCTATGACTTTAATGGAAACTCTTTTCGGTACTACACTTATCACTGCAGATAATACTTGGGGACTGCTGGGAATTATGTGTATTACCGTTGCCCTGTCTATCTGGCTGGAACAGACATATAACTGGGCATCAAAGGTATCTGGTGCTATTATCGCGCTTATTATTGCAATGTTTGCCGCAAATATTGGTATTATCCCAACCAACTGTGTGCTTTATGATGATATAGTATGGGGGGTTGTTGTTCCAATAGGTATTCCACTGCTTCTTCTGCAGTGTAATCTTAACAAAATCGGTAAACTGACCGGTAAAATGCTGATAGTTTTCCTTATGGGTGCTGTTGGTACTACATTGGGCGCACTTATTTCATTCTTTGTGCTTAAAGGTGCATATGTTGCAAACGGTGGCAGTATTGCTGACCTGGCAGGTGTAGCATCTATGATGACAGGTTCTTACATTGGTGGTGGCGTAAACTTTGCCGCAATGGCAAGTGCACAGGGTCTGAAAGGTACAGACGTAGCAGCTGCTGCAACTGTTGCTGACAACCTGCTGATGGCTGCATATTTCTTTGTACTGATTTTTATCGCTGGTATGAAATGGTTCAGAAACAAATTTAACCACCCATACATCGACGAAGTTGAATCCGGTGTAGATACAGGCAAAACACAGGCTGCTGCTTTCTGGGGCAGAAAAGATATTTCACTTATGGATATCGCAATGAACGTTGCATATGCTGTTGCTGTAGTATGGGCATCCACAATTATTGCTGGTGTATTTTCCGGTATGGTTCCAAGCGAAAACCCAACTGCCCTGCAGGACTTTGTGGGCAAATTCTTTGGCTCACAGTATGTATGGATTACAACAATTTCTGTTATTGTAGCTACATTCTTCAACAAGCAGGTTGTTGAAAAACTGAATGGTTCCCAGGAAATCGGCACATATCTGATTTACCTGTTCCTGTTTGTAATCGGTGTTCCTGCAAATATCATGACAGTTATTGAAAAATCACCACTGTTCCTTGTTCTGTGCTTTATTATGGTTTGTGTGAATATGGCATTCTGCTTTATCGGCGCAAAACTGGCTGGAGCAACACTGGAAGATGCAATTATTGCTTCCAATGCAAATATCGGTGGCCCTACAACTGCCGCAGGTATGGCTATTTCACAGGGCTGGTCAGCACTGGTTGGTCCTGCAATGCTGGTAGGTGTACTGGGTTATGTAGTAGGTAACTATATGGGTACATTGGTTGGCATTATTCTTGGTGTTTAAATCAAAAAAAATTATCCGTTGGATCAATATCCAACGGATTTATTTTTTACCATATTTCATCGTCTGCATCAACTGCAAAACCACAGTGTGTGCATTTGAAATTTTCCATATTCATAAAGTCAGAAATATCTATCTGTCTTCTGCATTTAGGGCATTTTGTATGTTCTCTATTGTATTTAAGTGTCACCAAAATTATCAGTGCGCCAGCCATAGAAATTGCATAAGCGATAGAGCAGCTGATTAATTCATACATTGTAAACTGAAAACTACGCATTGACATCAACAGTGTGCCAACACCCATACCAGTCATAAGCATTGCACATAACATAAGTGTGCGGCGTGTCTTTACTTTTGCTTTTAACTGTCTGAAAGTCATTGTTATCTCCCCTTTCCTAAAATATTATTATAACAATTTCAAACTAAATTTTCAATAAAAAATTCCATATAAAAAGGTGGTTTTTACAACCACCTTTCTTTTTTAAATTTTTACTGCAGAAATGCCTTCGTATGGTCGGAGAGTTACAGTATCTTCAATTTCTGTAACATCGCCATAGTTTGTCAGCACAACTTTATACTTACCTGCTGGAAGTTTTACCTGCACATCATAGTCTTTAAAGTTGTTGATAGAGATAACTTTTTCATCTTCAAAATCACGGCTGTAGCAGAATGTAGCATCGCTGTCATTATCGAATGGTGTTACTGTACCGTAAATAACAGATTTAAGAGTTTTTCTGACCTTCAGCAGCTGGCGATAGAAATTCAGCGGTGATTTTTCATCTTTTTCCTGGAGTTCCACATTGATTTTTGTGTAGTTGCCGTTGGTTTTCTGCCAAGGTGTTACTTTGGAGAAACCGCCGTTTTCACTGGAATCCCACTGCATTGGGCTGCGGCCACCATCACGGGAACGTGTATTGAACAGATGAATCCATTTTTCTGGGGATTCGCCACCTTCCACAACTTTTTCCTGCCACATAAATGGCACTTCAACATCGTGGAAATCATTTACATCTGTGTAGTCAAGGCTGGTCATACCAAGTTCTTCACCCTGGTAGATATATGGTGTACCTTTCAGCATATACATTGCATTGCCGTGCATTTTAGCAGACAGATCGCGGTATTCATCACTGTCGTTACCAAAACGGGAAACACTTCTGGCCTGGTCGTGGTTAGAGAAGAACAGAGCAAGATGACCGAATTCTTTCATTTCTTCCTGCCAGCCGAAAACAGCTTCTTTAAAAGATTTTACATCAAATGGCAGTGGTGCAAATTTGTCATAGCCGTCCTGGTCAAAGTTCAGCAGTTCAAACAGATACAGCATATCTACTTCAGGTTTTTCCAGGCCACAGTATTTTCTGGCTTGTTCGCCGTTGATATATGCAACTTCTGCAACTGTCATCATATTATATGGGCCAAACACTTCCCTGTTAAGTCTGTTGAAGTGTTCGTTTACTTTTGGTTTGTTGGCATAGTGTTCTGTGCCAAAACCGAATTCTGAACCTGGCATTGGTTCAACTGATGGGAAATCCGGTTCTTTATAGAGGTAGTTGATAGCATCGAGGCGGAAGCCGTCTACACCATATTCTGCCCAGTGTTTCATAATGTTGATAACTTCTGTTACAACTTCTTCGTTTTCCCAGTTGAGATCCGGCTGTTTTTTATGGAAGATATGCAGATAATATTTGTTCAGGTGCGGTACATATTCCCAGGCACCACCGCCGAAAACACTTGCCCAGTTTGATGGTGCCTTGCCGTCTACAGGATCGCGGAAATAGTAATAGTTCATATACTTTTCGTCCCCTGCAAGAGCTTTCTGGAACCATTCGTGTTCGTCTGATGTATGATTTGCAACCAAGTCAAGAACAAATTTCATACCCAGCTTGTGTGTGTCATCAATAAGGTTTCTCAGATCTTCCATATTTCCGCCGAAAATAGGGTCGATTTCAAAATAGTCGGCAACATCATAGCCGTTGTCAGCCTGTGGGCTTTTGAAAAATGGGCAAACCCACACTACGTCTACACCCAGGCTTTTGATGTATGGCAGTTTCTGACGGATGCCTTCGATATCACCAAAGCCGTCATTGTTGGAGTCATAAAAGCTTTTTGGATAAATCTGATAAACTGCGGCGTCTTTCCACCAGTTCTTTTCTTTTTCTAAAATCATCTTTATATCCTTTCTATTCTTTAGTAATAGTTCGTTTAAGAAACAAAATATATTCGATTCAATGGGACGATGGGGGCATTGTCCCCACATATTCTTATTATATCATAACTAAATCAAAAAGGGCAGACTTTTCCTGTGCAACATTTTAGCTGTGCAAGGTTGTCTGCCCTATAATTTATTTAATTTACAAATTAGTTCTGAGCCACATCAACGAGAATGAGGTCAGGGTTCTTTTCTGTTGCCCAGTTGATATTCCACTGGCTTGTGAACAGAAGCAGTTTTCTGTCTTTAAAGTCTTCAAGAGCCTTTGTATCACTTGTGATATTGAGTGAACGGAGATTTACATCTTCATTTTCAATCCAACGGATATACTGATATGGCAGAGACTGCATTCTGATATCTACATTGTACTCTGTTTTCAGTCTGTGTTCCAGAACTTCCAGCTGAAGAACACCAACAACGCCAACGATAACTTCTTCAAAACCGCCGCCTGGTTCTTTGAAAATCTGGATAGCACCTTCCTGTGCAATCTGTTCCATACCTTTTACGAACTGTTTACGCTTCATTGTATCAACCTGTGATACGCGTGCAAAGTGTTCTGGTGCAAAGGTTGGGATTGGGTCAAATGTGAACGGAGTTTTGGATGTTGTGATAGTATCACCGATTGAGAAGATGCCTGGGTCGAAGATACCAATGATGTCACCTGCATAAGCTTCGTCAACTGTTTCTCTTTCGCTGGCCATCAGCTGTGTGGACTGTGAAAGACGAACTTTCTTGCCACCCTGAACATGGAATACATCCATACCTCTTTCAAACTTGCCGCTTACAATACGCATAAATGCGATTCTGTCACGATGAGCTTTGTTCATATTAGCCTGAATTTTAAACACAAATGCAGAGAATTCATCGCTTTCTGTTGGTTCAATCGCACCTTTTGAGGAATGGCGTGCCAGAGGTGATGTGGTAAGTGCCAGAAATTCTTTGATAAATGGTTCTACACCGAAGTTTGTCAGAGCTGAACCGAAGAAAACAGGTGTAAGTTTACCTGTATTTATCATTTCTGTGTCAAAGTCGTATGCTGCACCGTCCAGCAGTTCTACGTCATCTGAAAGTGTGGAATGAAGTTCTGGTGTGATAAGGTCATCCAGCTGTTCATCACCAAGTTTGGCTTTGATTACCTGGGCCTGGTTAACGCCGATTTTACCATCGTGCTGGAAAGCAAGAATTTCTTTGCGATGTCTGTCATAAACACCTTTGAATTCTTTACCACTGCCGATAGGCCAGTTCATAGGGTATGTCTGGATACCAAGAACATTTTCAATTTCTTCCAGCAGGTCAAATGGATCCTGTGAATCACGGTCCATTTTATTGATGAAAGTGAAAATCGGGATATTTCTCATTGTACATACTTTGAACAGCTTTTTAGTCTGTGCTTCAACACCTTTAGCGGCGTCAATAACCATAACTGCGCTGTCTGCAGCCATAAGTGTGCGGTATGTGTCTTCAGAGAAGTCCTGGTGACCAGGTGTATCAAGAATATTTACGCAATAACCATCATAATTGAACTGCATAACTGAAGAAGTAACAGAGATACCACGCTGTTTTTCAATTTCCATCCAGTCGGATGTAGCAGCTCTTGCACCTTTTTTACCTTTAACAATACCAGCCTGCTGGATAGCACCACCGTAAAGCAGAAGTTTTTCTGTAAGTGTGGTTTTACCGGCGTCAGGGTGAGAGATGATAGCAAAGGTACGTCTTTTTTCTATCTGATTCAAATAATCTTTCACGAATGCCTCCGTATAAATTATATAACTCTAAAAATCAATAAACATAACTATATTAGTTTAACATAATAGTTAAATAATATCAACATTTTTAAACAATTTATACAAAAAAACAATTAATAAAAAACTCTCTTCATCTAACGATGAGAGAGTTTTGGCTTATATAAATTTATTTTTGTTCTGCGAAAAACTTTTTGGCTTCGTTTAGGTCTATTTTTGCTCTATGTCCATGCCTTTCCAAAAGATAAAGTAAATTTGCACCATTCATCAATGTTAATGGTTTACCTTTGGCAAATTCATAAGCGTCATTACCATAGTTTGAAGTAGTTACTAATATGCCTTTAATTGCGCCTTCATTCATAACAGTGCCATATAGATCTCGAACTGCAGAAACACCTACTACATTAGTGTAGCGTTTAGCTTGAATTACTATTTTACCACCACGAATAGGATCAGGGTCAAACGCAACTGCATCTACACCACCATCTCGGCTTGCTTGAGTTATTTTTACTTCGCCACCTGTTGAATTGAATTCTTTTTCAAATATTTCGCGAATCAAATTTTCAAAGTCTTGCCAGTCCATAGTTGCAAGATTCATTGAATCATCTATATCATTAACTACAGAATATCCTTCAATAAATCGTTTATCTTCTTTTTGCATTTGTACTATTGGTGCTACAGCAGTAACATTTGCAAATGTGGCAGCTGAAACACCTTTAGAACTCTTAAACCACGCTTTTGCATCAATAGATTGCAAATTCAAATCCTCAAAATTTTCTTTATTTACATTGATTGAAAGAACATATGGTTCTATGTGTTTTCCTGTAGATTTATCAACAGTACTTACCCTACCATTTAACACAATTGAATCTACTATTTCGCCTGAAGAATTGAATACTAAGTATAATGTTTGAAGTACCATTTGATAAATAAAATCATCATATTTTTTCTTCATTTGTGATTCAGAAAAATATGCTTCTTTGTATTCGCTTTTTGACTTAACATATGATAAACTTTTGAGAGTTGGCATATCTTCTTTTGTCGGTAAGTATAAATCAATTATCAGATTTTTACTTTCCTTTATATATTCTATGTCAACATTTCTATCGTAATAAAACGGTATTTCAGCTCTTGCTAAAATGACATCAAAGTAATTTTCGATAGCTTCAGTATCACCATTAAGAAATTTTCCCTTAAAAGTATCAACTTCATTATTTTTTTCTTCTTGTTGCTTGTAAAAATTATCTTTTCTGTTTTGCCATTCATCAACAAGATTATTATACACATTTTGTCTCATCTTGTTTTCTTCATCTATACAGTCTGCTTCTTTTCTCCACAATTCATATGCTTTACTATATCTTGCATCATTTTCTTTAACAAACTCTTCACGTTTCTTTTTTGATATTTTAACCCAAAATGGCGGTTGTGGGTTAAACACCTCATCAGATCTCAATGGCTGACGAGAGTAATCTTTTTGTTTAGGAGGATATGGTTTTCTTTCGTCAAATTTCGAATAATCTTTCAAAACATTAAAATCAAATTTTTCACAACCTAAACTGTTTATCAACAGATTATCTATTCTATATTGAACATTCTCAGCTTCTTTTGTTTGCTCACTTGCATATTTCAAGCCTTCTTCAGCATTCTTTAACTTAGTTTCCCTTTCTAACTTTTTCTGCCATTGTTCTTCCCATTGAGCCTTTAATGCACGAACTTTTTCATTTAGCTCATATGGTGAATCAGCCTTTACAATTTTATACTTATTTAAGCCTTTATGAAATACTTCTTGCTGGTACGCGTATGCCATATTACTCATCCACCTTCCTTTTTTTATAATTATATCATAATTTATATTTTTGACAAAGATAAAAATACAAATAAAAAAGTATCTGCATAATGCAGATACTTTCTTTTTTACATCGTGGATGGATTATACACACTTGGTGCTTTCAGGGCTTTCACCAGTTCCTGTGACTGCTGTTCGTTTAAAAGGTGCGGCTCAGTTGAATAATAATATCCTGCGGCGTGTTTTACACCATAGCAGTTCTGGCCAAAATAAGCAAGTGAACAGTAAAGAGAAAGAATTTCGTCTTTTGTATACATTCTTTCCAGCTGGAATGCTACAAAAACTTCTGCGATTTTTCTCTCAAGTTTTTTCTCGAAAGAAAAATACATATTTTTAGCCAGCTGCTGTGTGATGGTACTGCCCCCCTGAACCAGTCTGCCGTGTAAAACATTGGCACCTACTGCACGTACAAGCGAAATAGGGTCAACAGCAAAATGCTGATAAAAACGCCTGTCTTCTGACCGCAACAGTTCATTTATAAACACAGGTGAAATCTCTTCAAAGGGTGTATAAGCATCACTGGAGCGGATTTCTTCCACCTTGTCTGCTATTGGCATCTGCCGTACAGCCTGTTTGTACATTGTATAGCCTTCTTTTATGTAAGGGGCGACCAATACACCTGCAACAATTATGACTACAAGCAATAAAGCCAACAGTCTTTTAAATAACTTTTTCATACTTTAACACCTCTTTATAAGAGTATATCATAAAAAAGATAGTTTTGTGATAAAGTAAATCAATTTTAAGAAATATTTAAGATATTTACTTTATATCTATATTGCTCAGTATTTCACCTACACTGCCGTGGATTACAAGGTCTGCCGAGTTGTCCAATGGAGTAGTATCGCGGTTAATAAGTATGAGATTATCTCCCTGGAAATATCGCACAAGACCTGCGGCTGGATAAACCGTAAGTGATGTGCCTGCAACGATCATAGTATCTGCATTTTCTATGGCATTTATTGAACGGTTGTAAGTATCCATATTTAAATCTTCATCATAAAGTACCACTTTAGGCTTGATTGTGCCGCCGCAGTCACATTTTGCAACACCTGTGGAATTAAGTATATCTTCTGCAGAATAAAACTTGCCACATCGCATACATCTGTTGGAATGTACTGTGCCGTGAAGTTCATAAACACGGCGACTACCTGCCAACTGATGCAGTCCATCAATATTCTGTGTAATTATCGCAGAAAGCCTGCCCTTTTCTTCCAGCTTTGCCAGCCATTTATGGGCGGCATTTGGCTGTGCATCCAAAGCCAGCATTTTATCGCGGTAGAATTCATAAAATTCTTCTGTATAGTCCATAAAGAAATCGTGGCTGAGGATTACTTCTGGGGCATATTTATATTTTTGACTGTACAAGCCATCTTTTGAACGGAAATCCTTTATTCCCGATTCAGTACTTACACCCGCACCGCCGAAAAAAACAACATTTCTGCTGTTGTCAATTATCTGCTGTAATTTTGCAATTTTATCTGTCATATTATTTACCATTTAATCGATATTTTATTGAATATTCAACTACATTTTAAAACAAAAAATGACATAAAGCAATAATAAAGAATTGGGTTTGTGGGTAAATTATTTATTTTACTGCAACATAAAAGACTGCTGTAAAAAGCAGTCTTTCTGTTTTATTTATTGCATCTGAAATCTGTGCTGTTGGCGGCATTTTTTACTCGGCCTACAGATGTGTTGTCATAAAACCTGTCTCGCAGGGCATCTATGGGATTTTCACACTTTTCATATCTGTAATCCTTACCGCAAAGCTGGATATGTTTTTCGATAACACTGTGTGATGGCACACACTCAACATCTGTAACAAGATGCTTCTGATATGTGAAAAAGTCTGCATCATCCGGAAGTTTTTCTATTTTTTCATAACCTTCCCTGCAACCTGTAAACTGTACAGTGTCAGCGAGAATATTGCGGACATAATCGATGTTTTCGTGCAGTGACAGCGGCCGTGGGAAGTCACCACAAGGGATAACCTGCTGCCAGTGTTTGTTTTCATATTTTTCCAGCAGATGTGCGGCTTTGTGCAGATGTGAAATTTCAATTTCCAGGTTTTCTTCCCAGATTTTTTTGATATACGGATGTGTTTCTGTCAAGAAGCAAGACCAGTAAAGATAACATTCCACATATTCATGCCACAGCAGCATTTCCAGCCAGGTAGCATCAGAGTCAATAAGCGAGCCATATTGTGTAACGTGTTCTTCTTCAACAAGTGCAATTTCTTCATACAATCGGCGTGCGGCATCGTTTGTGGCAAAGTTTGAAATATTCATATAATAATTCATCGTCTGCTGTTCTGCCGCTGTGATAATCATTGTAGCAAGTACGGTTTCTTTGTCTGCGGTTTTTGAATTGATATTGCATTTTACATTATCTTTCGGGAAACGATGATGAGCTATTGTAGGGCGGCCTGGCATTATTTCTGTATAACCGCCAACCAGTCTTTCCGCTTGTATTCCCTGCTCCATTTCCAGCTGATTTGCATAGCGGTAAAGATGGTCAAAATCTTCCAGCAGCGCAAAATCAAGGGCCTTTTTAACATTGCAGTCCTTTTCGCGTTTTGCCAGTTCAGCAGTAAGGTCTACAGCTAGCTGTTCATAGCCTATTGTGTGTTCCAGTGGACTTTCGTTACAGGGTTTCAGCAGTGCAATTTTCTGCTGTTGCTGTTTTTCTGCCATACGGGTAAGGGCCAGTTCCCTGCGCAAATCATTGTTCGTGATGTGGCGCTGGAAATTGTGGGAAAACCAGTTGGACTCAAACTCTGTGCCATTCATAAGAATGATTCTTGTTTTGGTATATGGGTCTGTTTCGTTTTTGTTGTAGGATTTTGGGTATATTGTCTTAAAGTTACCAAAGCCTGAAAGTATGGGCATTGGTTTATGTTCAAATGGATTCATCGGCATAAATCTCCTTTCCCAGTAATTATATGCAGGGAGATGGGAATTATGCGACAAAAAAAGCAGGTTGTTTGACCTGCTTTTTTATATTAATCGTGTCTTATTGCACTTAAAGCTGTAATTTTAACCGCCCTTACTGCTGGCACATAACCCGATACTATACCGACCATTGTGGAGAACCCTACGCCAAAAACTGCGAGCCAAAGCGGGATAATAGACAGTGCTACATCGCCTGTGCCCATAAGTGATGAACCTATCATATTGGCAAGTGCAGACAGTCCATAACAGATTATCAGCCCCGTCATACCGCCCAGGAAACCGATAGCCGCTGCTTCAGCAAGGAACATATTCTTGATGTCTCGCAGTTCACAGCCCAGAACTTTCATAACGCCAATTTCTTTTGTTCGCTCATAAATCGCCATTGTCATGGTATTGGCAATACTGATAGCTGAAACAAGCATTGCAATACTTCCAAGGCCACCAAGGATGAGCTGAATCATCTGCGTCATCTTTTTCATTTCATTTCTCTGGCTGGTCATTGAATATGTATTGTAGCCCAGGTCTTTGATATACTGTTCTACCTCTTCCACATCTTCAATGTCATAAACCTTTACAATAGCCTGTTCGTACTCGCGCTTTTTGTTTTTGTTTTCATCTCTGATGTCGTTGGCTTTTTTGTATTCTTTCTCCAGTGCTATTACATCTTCCATATCCATAATAACACCATTGTAGGTTTCGTAGCCTTTTGATGCGTCTTCCTTGATAACGCCCACAATTTTGATTTCTTCGGACATAACCTCTTTTTCTTCCTGGGTATTGGAATCCCAGGTGGTAGCCCTGAAATAAATCTTGTCCTTGAAAACATCTACAAATGGATCTGGAATCACACCATTTTCATCAGGTATTGGGTCTACCATATTGTTTGGCCACTGTTTGCGTGTATTCTGAAAATTGTATGCAAACTGTTCGCCAACAATTACTGTGTATTCCTTGTCTTTTGAACTTGGGAAACGACCCTCTTTAAGTTCATAGCCATACAATTCCATAGCTTCTCGGCGGATACCGCGGATATTGCCCCAAGCCTGATATTTATTGTTGCTTCCTGATGTAAAGTTTGAACTGTAATTAAAATAGTACAGTGGTGTGGCAACCTTTACTTTGTCGAGGGCCTGGAAACTGTCGATAACATCATCAGTTATAGGGTCTACATCGCCGTTTCCTGACCAGTTATAAACTTCAATCATAGTCAGGTCGCCCATGCCGGTCATCATATCATCAAAGCTTTTGTCCAGGGCAACACCTATGGAAACCATCATAATAATGGAGCAGGTGCCGATAATTACGCCCAATACTGTAAGGAAAGTACGGCCTTTGCGGCGTTTAAGGTTATCAAAAGACAATCTAATCAAATCAGATATCTTCATCTTCGTCCTCTAATTCTGCTTTTCTTTTAGCATTCTTTTTCTTTCTCCAGAAGAAGAAACCGCCTGCAACAACAATTACTGCACCGCCAATGATATATGGAACAAATGATGTTTTAGGTAATACAGGTTCCACAGCAGGCATATCAACAATAGGTTCGTTCCATGCCATTTCTTCCATTACTTCAATTGAAAATTCTCTTTCCAATGTATACTGTGTACCAGATGCGTCTTCGTAAGTTACCACAAGTTTACCGTTGGAAGTGCCAATCTGTGATGCTGTAAAGTCAAATTCAGCATTTGCAGTTGAACCAGGCATAATATTGCCCAGAAATTCTACATCGTAAGCTGTAAGTGTGTCACTTACCAGTTCCGCTGTAACATTGTAAACAGTGGTTTTGCCCTTGTTTACGAGGGATGCTGACATATAGCTTTCGTTGCCCATAAACATTTCCATATCATTGAACATGTTCTGGATTTCAAAACGTGTAGGCTGCTGAACATTGATAGAAAGTTCCTGGCTGGAAGTAAACTGTGTGCGCTTGCCGCCAACGAAAGCTTCGTATATATAAACGAGTTCTACTGGCAGAGATGTGATATCGTTCGCTACACCTTCAGCTTTAAGGTTAAAGTTGTGCTGAATTGTGCCGCCTTTGCCAACCTTGCCTATAAGCACCTGGCTGTTGCCGTTTACAAGTGTAATACCGTTTGGCAGTACAATTCGCAGTGAAACATTGTCAAGTTCAAGGTTCTCACTTGTATTTGTTGCAACAGTGGAAAGTGTGAATGGTTCACCGATTATTGCAACTTTGCCATAGTTTGCGCTGTTGAGAATAATCTGAGGTGCAGGCACATCGTCTGTAGCCTGTGTAATGGACAAATCAAGATTTGTATGTGGATAAGGCAGCGGCATATTGTCATTTGTATTTGTGCCGTTTTTACCAGTATAGCTTACACCAAACGAGAAACCAGGGTTTCCACCAAGATATGTAACACCTCTGAATGCAATAGTGTAGCAGATAGCCTGGTATTCTTTACCTTCAGCATTTCTCACTGTAACAGGATTTCTCATTTTTACATCAATTATTGATGAAGAAGGAACAGAAAATGCACCTTGGGCCATATTGATATGGATACGACCTGTGCTGTGGCCTGGGTTTACGCCGAATTCATCTGCCTTAATTCTCTCATCAATTACAGACACCGCTACAATAACCTTATCCCCTGGATTTACTTTTGAAAGAGCGCTGCCATTTGAATCGACAACTTCGTAATTTGAGATATAGATCTTATTGTTTGTAGTCACAGTTGCAGGGCAGTTGGATGCAGTATGCTGTGAGCCGTGTACAGGGCAGGCATCAGGACAAACATCAGCTTCGTGACCTTTGCCGCCGCAGAGAGTGCATACAACATTATTGAGCGGACAGTCTTTTGAAAGATGTTCATCAGAACAACTACTGCATTTGTCTGGGCAGTTATCAGATGTGTGGCCTTCTTTGGAACAAAGACTGCATACTGTATGTCTTGGGCAAAGAGCATCGTTGTGCTCTGTACCATGCACAGAACATTTCACCTTGCAGTCTTCCAGCTGATGTTCGCCGCCGCAGTATGTGCATTTAACAGGTTCTGTTGACTGCTCTACTGTTGGTATGCTTTCATCTTGCTGTGTATCCCCCTGCTGATCATCGATTTGCAGTACCTGCTGATCTGCAGGTGCATCTGTACTTTCTCCTTCAGCATATGCAGCGAAAGTCAGCGGACCTGCAATAAGATTGCAGATTACAGCAGCTGACAAAACTGCTGACATTATTTTTTTAATTGCATATTTTTTCATTTTAATTTCCTCTGAATATATGATTATTGGCTGACTGTTTCGTCTGTGCCAGTTTTTTCTATTTCTTCATATTCCGCCTGCCTGGCAATCTGCATATCTTCTTCAAGAAGACTTACGCCGTTTCTCATATCGCTTACTACACGTCCATCTTTAAGAGTGATAATACGCGGTGCCATTTTGGCAAGTTCTGGGTCGTGGGTTACCATAACAAATGTTATGTTGTTTTCCCGCGATATATCAAGCAGCATTTTCATAACCTGTTCGGTTGTAGCGCTGTCCAGATTACCGGTAGGTTCATCAGCAAAAATAACTTTTGGCCTGCCTACAAAAGCACGGGCAATGCCAACACGCTGTTGCTGACCGCCGGACATTTCACCCGGCTTATGATTCATTCTTTCACCAAGGCCCATATCCTTAAGTATTTTCTTTGCCTTTTTTTCTCTTGTTTTTTTATCTATTCCCCTGAAAAGCAGTGGAAAAGCTACATTTTCCATAGCTGTCAGTGTAGGCAAAAGATTATATGACTGGAATATAAAGCCAATATTGTTCTGGCGGAATGTAGCCAGTTCTTTCTCGGTCATCTTACTTACCAGCTGGCCATTTATTTTCACCTTGCCTTTTGTAGGTTTTTCAAGGCCTGCAAGCTGGTTTAGCAATGTGGATTTACCGCTGCCGGATGTACCCACAATACAGCAGAATTCACCTTTTTCAATGTGAAGACTGATATTGTCCAGGGCTACCACCTTTTCACCGCCGACTTTATACACCTTTCTTAAATTTTCTACTTTAATCATTTTTCACCTTTTAAAGTCAATAAATATGTATAAATATTGCTTAAAGTATATCACATATGATGACACAATTCAATTTATGTGGTACAATCAAATGTGAAAATTAAGTAAATCTTAATAATTTCATTCTTTAATATAATACGATTTTCAAGGTGAATTTATTGCGTATATTTTTATATTTTGTATCTGCTGTTTTCGTTGTGAACAGCATTGTGCTGACCGGTAGAAAAAGCTTTACACTTGGGTTGGCAATTATGGTGGCAATTGCTGCTGTTTCATTTATTCTGGCCAGATATATTGATTTTTGGATAAGTATTACCGATAAAGGAGTCGGTCTGGTAGTGAAATATGTTATTCTATTTTCACTTTTATGCTTTGTTTTTCTGGCTGGATATGTGCTGTCTTATGCCCACAGTACTGTAACATACAAAGAAGATGCAATTATTGTGCTGGGGTGTGGACTTAACAAAGACGGAACCCCAAGCCATACCCTGCAGAACAGACTTGACGGCTGTATAGATTATTACAGTAAAAACCCTGATTGTATAATTGTCGTTACTGGTGCTGTAAGCAGGTTTGGTAATTTTACAGAAGCTTCATCCATGAAAAAATATCTCGTGGATAACGGCACCCCGGCAGAAAAAATACTTACAGATGAAAAAGCCACAAATACAAAAGAAAACTTCGAATATTCATTGGAGCTACTTCGTGAAAAAGGATTGGATGGAACAAATACCGCCTTTGTGACAAACTCTTTCCATATATTCCGTGCCACACAGTATGCTTCACAGGTCGGTTTCAGTAACATAAATGCTCTTAGTGTAAAAACAGACCGGGCAGTATTTCTGCCTGCTGTAATCCGCGAAGTATGTGCCGTGGCAGCCCAGATGTTTTTCAAATATTAATTGGAGGATTAACATATGAAAACTTTATTCAAAAATGCAAACCTTATCAACGAGCTTGGTGATGTGCTGACTAACCATGACCTGCTGGTAATTGATGGCAAAATTGCAGAAATCGGTGTAAACCTGTGCTGTGACGACGCTGAAATTATTGATTGCACAGATAAATTCGTAACACCTGGCTTTGCATCAATGCACAACCACAGCCCTATGAACATATTCAAAGGCATTGCTGAAGATGTACATATCGATGACTGGTTTAACAGAGATCTGTGGCCATATGAAAGCAAAATGCAGGATGAAGACATCTATTGGGGTGCAAAACTTGCCTGCGCTGAAATGATCAACAATGGTATTACAGCATTTGCAGACCATTACTTCAAAGGTCATCTGATTGCACAGGCATGTGAAGAAACAGGTATCAAAGGTGATATAGCCTGGACAATTTTCGGTTTTGGCGGAGACTGCAAGGAAGAACTGGAACTGGCAACAAAATTCTGCGAAGATTACAAAAACAATGCCCTGGTAAATCCAAGAATGGGACCTCATTCCCCTTATATGTGCAGTGTCGATGTACTGAAAGAAGTTATCGCTAAGGCAAAAAAGCTGGGAGTGGGTATTCACCTGCATATCAGCGAAACAAAAGCCCAGGTTGACGCAAGCAAAGAACTGCATAATGGTAAAACGCCGTTTGAAGTTGTAAATGAAGCAGGTGGCTTTACCCTGCCTTGCATTGTTGGTCACGGTCTGTGGGTTGAAGAAGGCGATCTGAAATATCTGAACGATGATGTTGTATTTGCAGTGTCCCCTAAAACATATACAAAACTTGGTATGGGCGATGGCGGTCTCTGGAAATACAGAAAACAGATAAACATTGCATCCGGTAATGATGGTTCTGCATCTTCCAACAGTATTGATGTACTGGAACAGATAAGAATGTTTGCACTGCTGGGCAAATGGTATGACAACGCTGAAGATTTCACACTGAAAGAAATGTGGCAGTATCTGATGGCTGGCCACAAATATCTGAACTTCAACAGCGGTAAACTGGCTGTAGGCTATGCGGCTGATCTGAATGTATTTGACCTTAACACTGTTTCCGCTGCACCTGTTTACAACCCGCTGGCTGCCATTATTTACTCTGCAGTACCTGCTGTAAGCATCACAGATGTTATGATTGACGGCAAATTTGTGAAGAGAAACGGCAAACTGGCTTTTGACGAAAAAGAAATAATCAAAAATGCATCTGCCTGTGCAAAAGAAATTTACGCAAGAGGCAGAGGCGTAACAAAACTGTATTTTTAAGAGGTTGCTATGATAAGATTTTTTGAAGCTGAAGACAAAGTAGAAATTGCAAAGCTGGCTGCAGATTTTGTAGGCAAAGATTTTGACAGCGAAGAATTTGGTCTGCTGTTTGACGAAATAATCGATGGCAGCCCAGACGAATGCGGCATTGCGGTACTGCACGCAGGCGAATACCTTGGCTATTGTCTGGCTCATACAACTGAAGATGAGTTTATTATTCATCAGCTGTATATAAAGCCTGCATTCCAGAAACTTAAAGTTGCACCACAGGTTTTCGACTTTATTGAAGAACAATTCCCAGGTCTTAAACGCCAGGCTCTTGTGCCAAGACGGAACGAAATAGCACTGGGTGTTTTCTCCAAACGCGGTTACGACATAATCATTTTATAAAACATTGTTATTATCATAAAACAAAGCAGAGTATTTGATTTTTAAATCAATACTCTGCTTTTTATTTATTTTATTAATTTTCCTGATGTTTAGCACAGTAAGTAAAGTTGTACCACTTTACAAATGATTATACTATTTTGGCAGTTTTGAAAGGTCCAGATCGGCATAATCTGTTACATACTGGTCCGCATTTTCTTTTACTTTATCAGCATTTTTTTCAGTTACATCATACATACCAACTGTGTAAAAACCTGCAGCTTTTGCGGTGGATATGGAATATGCTGCATCTTCAAAAACAGCTACTTCTGCAGGATTTTCTGCGCCAAGGCGTTCCATACAGTATCTGAAAACCTGTGGGTCATTCTTCTCCACGCCATATTCCCTGCAATGTACTGTGAACTGGAAATATTTATCAAGGTCATATTTCTGCAGTACAGGTTCCATAATGCTTCTATCTGTAGAAGAACACACACACATCTTTACACCCTGTTCTTTCAGTGTATCCAGCAGCTGATGAGCACCCGGTTTGAAATCAACATCATTGGCATATTTGCGCATCATAAATTCGATGCCCCACTGGTGAAATTTTTCTGGTGTAAGATGGAAATCAAAATTATAGTTTTTATTGAAGAAGTCACAAAGGGCTTCTACCCAGTCACTGCCAATCCAATCATTTTTTGACAGTTTCATTTCTTTTTCATCTATTCCCATTTCCCGAAGAAACTCTTTTTCAAAGCTTCTCCAGTAAATCATTGAATCTACAATTGTACCATCAAGGTCAAAAATCGCATATCTCATTTTCTTTCTCCTTATGCAATTATGTATTTTGCAGACATATTCTATCACAATATAATAAATCAGGCAATAAAAAACGGGAGATTTCTCTCCCGTTTGATTATTGCTTATTTGAGAAGCTGTGGCAGAAGGCTTGGTGCATCAAGGTCTGCTTCTACGCCAAGGTAGTCAGCAACTGTTGCGCCGATGTGTGCATAGGATTTGATTGTACCGATATTGTAACCTTCTTTGATTTTTGAACCGTAAACGATAAATGGTACACATTCTCTTGAATGGTCTGTGGAAGGTGTGCCTGGGTCACAGCCGTGGTCAGCTGTAATCATCAGGATATCGTCTTCTTTAAGCAGTGGCAGCAGTTCAGCCAGCTGTTTATCGAAATCTGTAGCAGCCTGTGCGTAGCCGTCTACATTGTTTCTGTGGCCGTAAACCATATCAAAGTCAACCAGGTTGATAAATGCCAGACCATCGAAATCTCTTTTTGCCAGGTCGATTGTAACATTCATGCCTTCTGTGTTGTTTGCTGTTTTGATTTTTTCTGTTACACCGTCACCGTCAAAAATGTCATAGATTTTACCAACACCGATAACATCTTTGCCTGCAGCTTCAAGATAGTCAAGAACAGTTTTCTTTGGTGGTTTAAGTGAATAGTCGTGGCGGTTTTTAGTTCTTGTGAAAGCACCTTTGCCTGTGCCAACGAATGGACGTGCGATAACACGGCCTACTGCATGTTCGCCGGATTCTGTCAGCATATCACGTGCCATCTGGCAGTAGTCATAGAGCTGTTCAACAGAAACGATTTCTTCGTGTGCAGCAACCTGGAAAACAGAGTCAGCTGATGTGTAAACAATCAGGTCGCCTGTTTTCATATGTTCTTCACCGTAATCGTCAAGAACCTGTGTGCCGGAGTATGGCAGGTTACAGAGAACTTTGCGGCCAGTCATTTTTTCGTATTTTTCCACTACATCTGCTGGGAAGCCGTTTGGATAAACTGGCAGTGGTTTGTCTCTTTCAACACCGGAAATTTCCCAGTGACCGATAGTTGTGTCTTTACCATTGGAAGCTTCAATAATTCTGGCAAAGCTTGCTTTCGGTGCTTCTACTTTTTCACCTGCTTCAACATCATCAATGTTAAAGAAACCCAGGCTGCCCATTACTGGCATACTGAAGTTAGGGCTTTTGGAAATAGAAAGAAGTGTATCACTGCCTTCATCGCCAAATTTTGCAGCATCAGGTGCTTTACCGATGCCAAAGCTGTCCAGAACAATTAAGAATACTCTTTTGCTCATTGTATTTCTCCTTATATTTTTATTTAAATTGCTATGCATATTTAAATTTATTATACAACTTTTTATGTATTTTGCATAGTACATATTTAATACAAATTTTGGTAAGTTTTATGAGCTAAAAGTACATATTTTCTACTTTTTACAATTATTTTCCATTGAAGAATAAAATAAATACAGTTATAATAGATACAAATAGTTTGTTATTATTTAAACAATCTATATTGTTTTTATATATGTAGGGGGAATTACTATGAGAAAGACTAAAATTATCTGCACCCTTGGCCCTTCCACTGACAATCCTGCTGTTATGAAACAGCTTATGAAAGAAGGTATGAACGTTGCACGTTTCAACTTCTCTCACGGTACACACCAGGAACATCTGGACAGACTGAAAATGGTTCAGAGATGCAGAACAGAACTTGGTCTGTTTGTAGCTACAATGCTGGATACAAAAGGCCCAGAAATCCGTGTTGGCCTGTTTAAAAACAGCCCAATCTACCTGAACGAAGGTGATAAATTTACACTGACAACAGAAGAAATCGAAGGTACAAACGAAATCGCACACGTAAGATACAAAGATTTCCCAAGAGATGTTCAGATTGGCACAAGAGTTCTGTTTGACGACGGCCTGATTGAATCAATCGTTGAAGAAATCAACGGCGAAGAAGTTGTTGTAAGAATTAAAAACGGCGGTAAACTGTCCAATAACAAAGGTATCAATGTACCTGACGTTAAACTGTCTATGCCATTTGTAAGCGAAAAAGACAGAAACGACATTATCTTCGGTATCGAAAACGGTTTTGACTTTATTGCTTTGTCCTTTACAAGATGTAAAGAAGACGTTCTGGAAGTTAGAAAAATTCTGGAAGAACATGGCTGCACAGATATGAAAATTATCGCTAAACTGGAAAATGCAGAAGGCGTAGAAAAACTGGATGAAATTCTGGAAGTTGTAGACGCAATCATGGTTGCACGTGGTGACATGGGTGTTGAAATTCCATTTATGGAAATTCCAAGACTGCAGAAAGAAATCATTCACAAATGCTTCAACAGCGGTAAACCTGCTATCACAGCTACACAGATGCTGGATTCAATGATTGAAAAACCACGTCCAACAAGAGCTGAAGTAACAGACGTTGCAAACGCTATCTACGACGGCACATCTGCTATTATGCTGTCTGGTGAAACAGCTGCCGGTAAATATCCAATTGAAGCTGTAAGAACAATGGCTGCAATTGCTGTTGCAACAGAAGACAACATCAATTACAATGCTGAACTGCGCGCAAGAGACTATGGCACAGGCCTGTCAGTAACTGACGCTGTTGCACATTCTGCATGTTCTATCTCTATGGATATCGGTGCTGACGCTATCGTAACTGTTACACAGTCCGGTTACACAGCAAGAAACATTTCCAAATACCGTCCAGGTCTGCCAATTATCGGCTGTACTGACACTGAACAGGCTGCACGTCATCTGGCACTGTCCTGGGGTGTAACACCTGTTCTGATGAGCACAGTTAGAAGCACTGACGAACTGATTGACCTGTCTATCGCAGCAGCTATCAAAGAAAAACTGCTGGTAGAAGGCAACACAGTAGTTGTAACTGCAGGTGTTCCTGTAGGTGTTTCCGGTTCAACAAACATTCTGAAAGTTCAGACTGTTGGCAAAATCAGCCTTGGTCATCTGAAACTGTAATAATACAGCAAATTAAAAAAGGTACTGCATATGCAGTACCTTTTTGTTTTATTCACCTTTTCCCCTCCCTGAGAATATCATAACTTCACAGGAGGTATTTTTATGATTTATGAAATTATCAACGAAAATGTGAATGAAAATATTACTGAAGATATAATGGCCGTATCACCTGTGTATCCAGGCACTCCTTTGCGTGTAGGAAGCAGTGGCAGCAACGTAAGCCTTATGCAGTCATATCTCAATGCTATTAAAAATGGTATGTTCCCTTCCCTTACACGACTTACTGTTGACGGCAAATTTGGCCAGCGGACAAAGAATACAGTAATTCAGTATCAGGGCCTCAGCGGTTTAGCTCAGGACGGAGTTATAGGCAAAATGACCTGGGATTCCATAGTATCCGACTATAACAGTCTGCCGCCAGTAAACCCGGATATATATCCAGGTACTCCTTTGCGCCCCGGTGACAGTGGCCGGCAGGTAGTCAATATGCAGACAAGGCTGAACAATGTGCAGCCTGTCTATAGCGCTATTAACTATCAGTCTGCTGACGGCAAATATGGCACAAATATGACAAATGCTGTACGTCGTTTTCAGGGGCAGTTTGGTCTTAATGTTGACGGAATTATCGGCCAGCAGACCTGGAACAAAATCGTAGCTGTTTCCAAGGGTGTAACCGACAAAAACAATACCGCTGTTACATCAAAATATCCCGGCTATGTACTTAATACCGGCAGCCAGGGTGACAGTGTAAGATTTATACAGA
Organism: Oscillospiraceae bacterium; assembly: GCA_017555565.1. GTDB lineage: Bacteria > Bacillota > Clostridia > Oscillospirales > Ruminococcaceae > RGIG3102. Next base: position 19,288 of record JAFZGF010000028.1, on the reverse strand, counting down.
GTTATCTCAACGCTGTAAACGCCTATACTGGTGCAGGCTGGCCAGTACTGACTGTAGACGGAAAATACGGCAGTATGACCAAACAGGTGGTAAGAAATTTCCAGACAAAATATGGTCTGACAGCTGATGGCATTGTGGGACAGAACACATGGGCCTTTATTATTAGACGGTTCAATAATTCACTTTAACATTGCAAAAGACCGCGAAAGCGGTCTTTTTATTTGTAACAAATTACTAAAAATAGTGTGAATAAAGCCCTTTTATATGATAAAATACAAACTTCCCTGCCTTTTATTGTAATATTAATATTCTATGATATAATCAGTTTGTATTTTAAAAACAAGGAGGCAGAATTATGAAAATCAAACTGATTAACCCCACTGAACAGTGGGCAGATAAAATCTGGGCATACAGGGAAGAATTTGCACTGAACGGAGAAAGAGTACACGGGTCTGCCTCACTTGGAGATTACAATACATTCAGCGAATGGTATAAAGACATTGTAAACAATTCCTGCGAAGAAACAGTGGCTGATGACCACGTGCCATCCACTACCCTGCTGGGCGTTGATGAAGATAACAACATCATCGGTATGATAGATATCCGTCACAGACTGAATGATTATCTTTTAGCATATGCCGGACACATCGGTTACAGCGTGAGAAAAAGTGAAAGACGCAAAGGCTATGCTACACAGATGCTGGCGCAAGCATTGGAAATATGTAAAGATATGGGCATTGAAAAGGTGCTGATAACATGTGCAAAAGACAATACAGCATCTGCCGCAACTATCCGCAAGGCAGATGGTGTATTGGAAAATGAAGTGTATGAAGATGATGTGCTGACACAGAGATATTGGATAAATATTGAATAGTTTTGATGAGAACAGTTTTTCTGTTCTCATTTTTATTTAAAAACATCTTGACAATATATATATATATATATAATTTTTATGGTAAATTTATTTCATTTACACAAAAGGAGGAATGAAAATGAAAAAAATATTTGCATTTATACTGGTGGCTGTGATGGCATTTACAATGGTTGCCTGCGGTGGTGAAACAAACGAAGGCGGCGAAATCAGCGGTGAAGATGTTGCAGACAATCAGTCCGTTGGCAAAGTTGAACAGGGTTTTGACTTTAAAGCATTGGGTAGTTATGGATTACCAGAACCTTCCTTCAGTTATTCCTATAAATATTACGAAGAAACCATGCAAGGTATGAGAGCTGACGGCGAACCTAATTTATTGCCTAAATTTACTTTTGAAATAAATACTGACCGTACCAGTGCACACGAATACATGGGCGAAGTGAAAGCTGCCGGCTGGGCAGGTGATTTGCCTGCACTTACAGAAAATGCAGGCGGTGCTTTCTGGTATGTATCTGAAAATGAAAATTACAAAATTAATATCACTTGGGAAGACACAACAGATACCGGTGAAATCACTGTTATCGACAAAACAAAAAGTTGTGTATGGGATGATAAGCAGAGTATTTACGTTATAGATGGTGTCGAAAACTTTGATGAATATGCACCATACAAACACTCATAATAAAAATTTGGAGATACCCGCAGGTATCTCCTTTTTTATATGCGTTTATAATGGGGTTCAAAGAAACTGCCCTTCAATTTTATTACACATTTTCAAGTATATCTCTTGCCACGTGGACACCGCTGGCTGATGCGTGGGACAGAGAGTGTGTTATACCGCTGCCGTCACCGATAATATAAAGACCTTTATGTGTTGTTTCCAGTTTTTCGTTTACGTCAACTTCCATATTGTAGAATTTTACTTCTACACCATACAGCAATGTATCGTCATTGGCTGTACCAGGAGCAACTTTGTCCAGAGCATAAATCATTTCGATAATGCCGTCAAGAATACGTTTTGGCAGAACAAGGCTAAGGTCGCCAGGTGTTGCCTGAAGTGTAGGTGTAAGGAATGATTCTGCAATACGGCTTGGTGTAGAGCGTCTGCCACGGATAAGGTCGCCGAAACGCTGTACGATTACACCACCGCCCAGCATATTGGAAAGACGGGCTATAGATTCACCGTAACCATTGGAATCTTTGAATGGTTCAGAAAAATGCTTTGCAACAAGAAGTGCAAAGTTTGTATTATCTGTCTGTTTTGCAGGATCTTCGTAGCTGTGGCCGTTTACTGTAATAATGCCGTTTGTATTTTCGTTTACAACAGCACCTTTAGGGTTCATACAGAATGTTCTTACTTTATCACCGTATTTTTCTGTGCGGTAAACAATTTTGCTTTCGTAAAGTTCGTCTGTGATGTGAGAGAATACGTCTGCTGGCAGTTCTACACGTACACCAATGTCTACACGGTTTGATTTTGTAGGGATTTCAAGTTCTTTGCAAACTTTTTCCATCCATTTACTGCCGATTCGACCAACTGAAACAATACATTTATCACAGCTATAAACAGCGTCTTTTGTGATTACTTCGTAACCGCCATCAACAACTTTTACTGTTTCTACCATTGTATCAAAGAAGAAATCTGCTTCTTTTTCAAGTTTGGCATAAAGATTTTCAAGCACAACATAGTTGATATCTGTGCCAAGATGACGAACAGAAGCATCAAGCAGATGCAAGTCGTGCTGAATGCATTCTTTTTTGAAGGATGTGCCTGCTGTGGAGTACAGCTTAGTACCACGGCCGCCATATTCCATATTGATATCATCAACATAGCGCATCAGGTCAAGAGCCTGTTTTTTGCCGATATATTCGTAAAGAGTACCACCAAAGTCGTTTGTGATATTGTACTTGCCGTCAGAAAATGCGCCTGCACCGCCAAAACCGCTCATAATTGAACAGCTTTTGCAGCCGATACAGCTTTTGATTTTGTCACCGTCAATTGGACAGTGGCGTTTTACAAGTGAATGACCTGCTTCAAACACAGCAACTTTCAGCTGTGGATTTTTTTCCATAAGTTCGTAAGTGGCGAAAATGCCGCCAGGACCTGCACCGATAACAATTACATCGTATTTCATAATGTTCCTCCAAAAAAAGATATGGTTGACCACATAAATTTATGTAGTCAACCATTTACGGCGGTTGGTAGAGACACCCACCCATATCGTGGGCATATACAAAGGTTTCGTTTTAAACCTATGATATTATATCATAATCCACTATTTAGTCAATTAGAAAAAAACTTGAGTTTTTTGGTAAAAATTACCAATATTACAGGGCTCTGAGTACAGAATTAACTGTAAAGCCAGAAAGCTTTTCACCAAGTTCATTTTCGCTGATTTTTTCTGTAATAAAGGCTGTACAGCCTTTAACGTGGATAATTTCAGCTGTTGGAAAGATTTCTTCTACTTTTTCGGCATCATCAGAAACATTTACATAGAACTGGTAAGGTACTGTTTTATAATCGGCAACCATCTTTGCATTTTCATCAGCCCAGGATGGATAGATAGTACCGTCTGCGCATACACATTCCACAATATCATTTACCACTGCACTGGCTGTTGGCAGACTGCCTGCACCACGTCCATAGAATGACATAAGACCGGCATTGTCTGTTTCCAGCTGAGCAGCATTGAAAACATCATTTGCAGCATAAAGGATACCCTGGTTAAAAACAACGTGTGGAGCGGTCATAATAAACAGTTTGTCGTCTTCTGTTCGTTTTGCAACACCCAGAAGTTTTACTGCGCCACCTACAAGCTTGAGAATATCCACATCTTCAATGCGCACATTTCTGATGCCTTCGGTATGTACATCTTCAGGCAGGATATGATTACCGTAGATAATATCTGCAAGAATACAGATTTTGCGGCAGGTATCGATACCGTCAACGTCAGCAGATGGATCTGCTTCTGCGTAGCCCAGTTCCTGCGCAGCTTTCAGAGCAATATCAAATGACTGCTTTTCATCAATCATTTTTGTAAGGATGTAGTTTGTTGTGCCATTGAGGATACCGGCAATGGAGTTTACTTTGTTGGCTTTAAGGCAGTTTCTTACACCGTGAATAACAGGGATTGCACCACCAACTGCAGCTTCAAACATAAAATTGATGTTTTTTTCATCTGCGATGTTCATAAGTTCATAGCCGTGTTTAGCCACAAGTTCCTTGTTGCTTGTCACAACGCTTTTACCTTTTTCAAGGGCAGATTTTACATATCTGTATGCCGGATCTGTGCCACCGATTGCTTCTACAACAATGCTGATTTCATCATCATTGAGAATTTCGTCAAAATCATAAACGAATTTTTCTTTGTAATCAACATCGTAGTCGTGACGGACAAGAACAGATTTCACTTCAATTTTTTCACCTGTAAGTTCCACAAGCTGTTCTGCTTTGTTTTTCAGCACTTCAACAACTCCTGTACCTACAACACCGTGACCTAAAAGACCGATTTTTACCATTTTATTTTTCTCCTGTAATTTAAACGTTTGCGATACTTTAATAGTAACATATCAAATAAATTAAGGCAAACTGTTTTTATTTCATTCTGAATATTACTGGTTTTATTTCGTTGGTAAGGGCTGCAAACTGCCAGCCATCTTCTTTAAGTTTAGTTATTATTCTATCCAGAGCCTGGACTGTTGATTTTTTACCTGTGGAATCATGCATAATAACAACTGCTCGGTTTTTACCGTTACATCCATTTATTACATTGTTGTAAACAGCATCAACTGGCATATTCCGCCTGCTGTCATTGCTTTCCACATTCCAGTCGAAATAAATAAACCCACGGCGTGACATTTCCTGGGCAATATCTTTCCGTACAGATGAGTTGTAATTGTTTACACTGCCACCGGGAAAACGAAAAATTGTAGCTTCATATCCGGTATTATCAAAAATGTATTTATAGCATTTTGTAAAATCTTCCAGATAGGCATCAACGCTCCGGTATATTTCTTTGTATTTATGACTTGCTGAATGGACACCTATCGTATGCCCTTCTTCTATGGCGCGCTGCAAATATGGAATATATTCTTCCTTTGAATTTATAACGAAAAAGGTTGCTTTTACATCGTGTTTTTTCAGAATATCAAGAATTTCTGGCGTTCTGGGGCTGGGGCCATCATCAAAAGTGAGATATACCATTTTGCTCTCCTCCATCACTGTTACAGTTTCGGAAACTCCACTCACAAAAGGTGAATAAACTGATGAATAAGTATCTGTATAGTTCAATTGATATGAAAATTTTTTCATATTCCTGTTGTATTCACCGCTTGTTTCCGCCTGAGCTCTTGATGAAACATTCCATACGCAGGCAAAGAAAACCAAAATATAAGTTGTAAGCGCATATGTTTTATTTCGCATACTATCCCCCCTTGTTAATGGTATGTAAACTTTTATGGTTTAATGCGAAATATATTGCAAAGGAAATGAAAAATTTGTATAATTAAATCAAGAAAATTATATATATGAGGTTAATTATGAAATTACTGGAACAGCGCATCCTGCAGGATGGTATCGTAAAAGAGGGCAATATCCTGAAAGTAGACAGTTTTCTCAACCATCAGATTGATGTAAAGCTGATGAATGAAATCGGTAAGGAAGTTAAACGACTTTTCGGTCATAAAAACATCACAAAAATTCTTACAATTGAAGCATCAGGTATTGCAGCAGCTACAATTATCGCACAGTATTTTGATGTTCCTGTACTGTTTGCCAAAAAAGCAAAAAGTCAGAACCTTGATGGAGACTTGTTCACAAGCGTTGTTCGCTCCTATACATACGGCAAAGACTACACAATTACAGTATCCAAAAAATTCCTTTCAGAAGAAGATCACGTGCTTATCATAGATGACTTCCTTGCTGTAGGCAGTGCAATGAAAGGCCTTATTGATGTATGCAACCAGGCAGGTGCTACTATAGAAGGTATCAGCATTATGGTAGAAAAAGGTTTCCAGGAAGGGGGCAAATACCTGCGTGAAGCAGGATATGACCTGCATAGTATGGCTATCATTGAAAAAATGGAAGGCACAACAATTACATTCAGAGAAGAATAATTTAACGCGTTGCGTTTTTATATATTTGAGATATTCCGGAGGTAATTATGAAAGTTTTATTTATCGGCAACAGCCACACATTCTACAACGATATGCCACAGATTTTTAAAAATATCTGTGCTGAAAAAGGTAAAGATGTGGAAGTTGCTATGCAGGCTTTTGGTGGAAAAACATACGGCTGGCATTATGGACAGATGACAGAACTGCGTTTTGCACTTCTTCACGGCGGTTTTGACTACATTGTAATGCAGCAGGCTGCACACTCTCCTTGCCCATCAAAAGAAGAAACACTGGAAGATGGCGGAAAAATCATTGAGCTGGCAAGAAAATGTGGTGTAACACCTATCCAGACAATGCCTTGGGCAGAAAAAAGAGATCCTGACCATCAGAAAGGTATGTATGATATCTACAACACACTCAGCGAAATGTACGGTGTAAAACTGGCATATGCAGGCAATGTATTTGAAGATGTGTTCTACAACTATCCTGATATTGATATGTACTGGAAAGATGGCGAACACGCATCACCATATGGTTCTTACACAATTGCTATGTCTGTTTTTGCAGCTATCTTCGGTGAAAGCGTAAAAGGTCTGGCACCAAACAGTTACTTTACATACCCTGTAACAGATGAAGGTTGGGCTGCTATCAAAGATGCATTTGCTGCACTGGGCAAAGACCCTAACAATGCAGAACTGGGTGCAAAAGCAAGTGCACTGTACAAAGAAAATGTGAAAGTTGTTATGGACAAAGAAGAAGCTTTCTTTGCTCTTGACCCTGAAAAAGCTGCAATTCTGCAGGAACTGGTTGACAAACACTCACTGTAAAATATAAAAATATACGGAGCAGTTTTACTGCTCCGTTTTTATTTTAAATATTACAAAAATGTCACACAATAGTTTTAAATAAATGTTATAATAAAATAAACATAAATTTTACCTTTACTGAAGGAGAAAATTAATATGCAAAAACATCTTATTTTATTATTTACTTTTATTATAGCGGTTTCTCTTGTAGCCTGCAGTAATCAGAAGCCAAATGAATCATCAGATATTGAATTTCGCACAATTGAACTGACCAAAGAAAATTATTCTGATTATATAGAATTTATATATACAGATGCTATTGTTGATGATAAAGGTGATGTAACCCAACTGCCATATATTTCTGTAAAAAGCAAACTATATGATGACAGCTGGCTTCTCTTTGATGTTGAAAATGCTGATTTTCAGATAAGATGGAACAAGGACAACCATTATTGGCTTGATGGCAATCCAATGAATATTCTGGGTGCAGAATATGTTGTTGAATTGACAGGCAAAACAACTGCAAAAGATATGGAAATTGTACTTATGCAGGGCAAATATACTTTTGTGAATATAACTGATGTTCAACAATATGAATGTTCTCCTGGATATAGACTTGTAGTCCTTACAGACGGAAATTTCACAGGCCATGCACAACCAAATGATTTTGTCGGCCAATTTTACCCCTATTAAAAATAAAAATGGAGCAGGTATTACCTGCTCCATTTTTTATCTTTTCATATCTTCCATTTTATCCATCATATCGTCCATCATATCCCGGCCTGCACGGGCAATTTTTTTGCCTGTACATTTTACGCTTCGCACAGCCTGCTGTGCCTGGCGGTTATCTGACACGTATACCGCTCCTGCCATTGTGGCTACTGCACCTACAGCTGCACCTATCGCCATATTCTTTACTGCCTTCATCATTTTGTTTTCCATATATTCACCTCATTTATTGATATAGATATATTCTGTATCAGAAAAACAGATTTATTCGCTGCATTAATATTTTGTTTAAATATGTGGCAAAAATATTAAAAAAAGATTAATTTTCTTGATTCTATTCCCTTTCAGAATTAACAAAATCACGTTTATTTAAGCTTTTTATGGAGCTATACTTTAGGCATGGAAAAAAATTCATTTGAGGTGTATTTATGAAAAAGAAAAAATTTACAACCAGAGACATTACACAAATAGCTATAATGGCTGCTTTTGTATTTGCCGCAACCAACATTAAAATCGATATTCCAACACCACTGGGCAAAACAATGGTACATATGGGCAACATAATCTGTGTGCTTTCCGGGCTTTTATTCGGGCCTGTACACGGTGGTCTGGCCGCAGGTATAGGCAGTGCAATATTTGACCTTACTGACCCTATATTCGCCCCTGAATTCTGGATTACATTTATTATGAAATTCCTGATGGGCTTTATAGCCGGTAAAATTGCCAATACAGGCAAAAAAAGTCAAGGCAAAGTTATACTGGGGACAGTGTGCGGTATTTTCGGCTACAGAATTATTTATCTGGCAAAAGAAGTTATTTTGCACTATTTCATTTTGAAAAGCCCTTGGGAAACAGTTTTAGGGGTGTTATTGTCCACAAACCTTATCAGCATTTTAAGTATGATATGGAATATAATCGCATCTGTAATGCTGTACAATCTGATAACGCCATCACTGAAAAAGGCTGGCATTATAAAAGATTATGCCCCTGCGAAAAAGACAGAAGCAGATGAATAATAATAAAAGCGGTGTTTACCGCTTTTTATTATTTCTATACTGTATTGATTTGTAAACTATAATCGCCAGCACAAGCCCCAGAGTATATATAGCTGTGTAAACAGCAACTATAAAAGCGGCAAGCTCAGGCCAAGAGCCTGTAACAAGACCTGTTATTCTGAAGCATCCGTCAAAAGCTATCCAAAAGCCAATTACAGATGGCAGGAAAAATATATACCTGATATATTTATTATTCACTTTAAACAGCATAATCAGTTGAATTATAAAAGATGGGCTTGCCAGAGTCAGCATCCATAAAAAAGTAAATAAATAGTCGCTCATATTACCGCCCTCCTTTTTGTTAATTCTAACATAACATACCATTCTAATCAATCAGTCAGAAAAACACAGAATCGTTGACTTAATCTAATATATAGAGTATATTATTTATGTATTTTTTATTAAAATATGAACAAATTGTTAACAAATCAAATTCACAATTTCTTCATATTTTACATTTAGTACACCAAATTAAGACATATTTTTATTATAATAATACACAGAAAGCAAGAGGTATTTTATGACACCAAAAAAAGCTTTATGCATACATAGTTTTGCAACAATGGGCCGTTCAAGCACAGCCGTTATAGCTCCTGCATTGGCTGCAAAAGGTATTCAGCCAGTTATGTTGCCAACAGTTGTACTGTCTACACACTATGGCTTTACAGGTCCGATTGCCAAGCAGGATATGACATCTTTCTGCAAGGATGCTCTGGAACATTACAGACATATGGATATGTCATTCGACTGTGTTTTAAGCGGTTTTGTCTCATCCAAAGAACAGATGGATATCATAAAAGATGCATATTCCATGACAGAAAAAGGACTGAAACTGTGTGACCCTGTAATGGCTGACCACGGCAAGCTTTACTCTTCCATCACAGATGATTTGGTGGAAGGTTTTAAAGAACTGTGCCGACACGCTGACCTTATTACTCCTAACCCTACAGAAGCACTGATTCTTCTGGGCAGAGAATACGACCAGCTGGTATTTACTAAAGAAGAAGCAACTGAAATAGTTGCTGCTCTTGGTGAAATGTATGCAAATGTTATTATCACAGGCACAAAATTTGCAGATGGCAGTGTAGCCTGCACAGGCTATGACAAAGAGAAAAAAGAAGTATTCTTTATTCCTCTCAACTATCTGCCTGTTTCCTACCCTGGTACAGGTGACCTGTTCGGCGGATGTCTGGCAGCATTTATACTGGAAGGCAACAATCTGAGAACAGCTTGTGAAAAAACAGCAAGGTTTATTGAAAAAGTTGTGGCATACACCTATGAATCAGGTGATGAAACAAAATTTGGTGTACATATTGAACCAATGCTGAAATATCTTATAGATTAAAAGAGGCGTGAGATTATGAAAAAGAATAAAGTTAGAGAATTGGCATTTATCGGCGTTATGGCTGCACTTGTGTTTGTAACAACAAACTTTCTGAGCATTAAAATCCCTGTAGGTGCAGGTCAGACACAGATTCATATGGGTAACGTTATGTGTATTCTGTCCGGTCTGCTGTTTGGACCAATTTCCGGTGGTCTTGCATCCGGTATCGGCAGTATGTTTGTTGACCTGATGAACCCAGCATGGGCTCCAGAATTCTGGATTACATTTATCAACAAATTTGTTATGGGTTTTGTTGCCGGTCTTATTTCACATATGGGCAAACAGACAAAAGTTAAAAACATCGTTGCTGCTGTTTGTGGTGCAGTAAGCTATGTTATCTGCTACCTTACAAAGAACTACATCCAGGAAGCTATTCTGATGAAACAGCCTATGGAAACAGTTAAAGCCATCCTGCTGACAAAAGCTGCAACAAGCTTTACAAATGCTATGATCGCTATGGTAGTGTCTGTTATTCTTTTCAACCTGCTGCAGCCAGCACTTAAGAGAGCTCACCTTTTACAGGATAAATAAATTATGAAAAATATAAATATTGTACTGTTTCAACCTCAGATTCCCCAGAATACAGGCAATATAGCAAGAACCTGTGCTGCTACAGGTGCAAGGCTCCACTTAGTGGGGCCTCTTGGCTTTGTATTGGATGATAAAAAATTAAAGCGCGCAGGTCTTGACTATTGGGATAAACTTAGTGTAAAATTATATGATAGCACAGAGGACTTTTATTCCAAAAATCCTGATGGGAAATTTTATTATTTCACCACCAAAGGATTAAACAAGTATACAGATGTCAGCTACCCTGACAACTGCTATATTGTATTTGGGCGTGAAGACAAAGGTATAGATGAAGATATTTTATACAATAATAAAGAGTCCTGTGTGAGAATGCCAATGCTGACCCATATCCGCAGTTTGAACCTTTCAAACACAGTAGCCATTGCTACATATGAAATTCTGCGCCAGTGGGATTTTGAAGGATTTGAATTACATGGTCAGCTCACAAAGTATGACTGGGAGTAGATTAAATTGTATAATATTAAAATAATTACTGACTCAGGCTGTGATATTCCTGTTAAGGCAAAACTGAAAAACGTGGAAATTCTTGGCTTTTATCTGACCACAGAAGATGGCAAAAGCTATGAAGAAAGATATGATATTTCCAACAAACAGTATTATAAAATTCTTGAAAACTGCACCAATATTCCAAAAACTGCCCACATCACAATGATGAGATATGGACAGCTGATCGAAGAACTGGTTTGTGACGGTGCAACTGACATAATTATTGTTACTATCAATAAAGGTGCATCTGCTACACACGATGCTGCTGTAATGGCAAAATCAATGTATATGGATGACAATCCTGACAGCAATGTAAAAATTGAAGTTATTGACAGTAACACATATTCCATCGCTTATGGCTGGCCTATTATGCAGGCTGATAAAATGATTACTGAAGGCCATACACCAAAACAGATTATTTCTTATCTGAAAAGCGAGTTTTCAAGAACTCAGATTCTGCTGTCTGCCTATTCTCTGAAATTCATGAAGAAATCCGGCAGAATTTCTGCAGCTGCAGCCTTTGCAGGTGAGCTGATGGGACTGAAACCAATTATTGTAATGGATCACGGTGATACAGCTGTGGTGCAGAAAGTGCGAGGTGACAAACTGGTTATCCCGGCACTGATAAGACAATTCAAAGAAAGAACAAATGACCCGAAACATTATATTATCGGGTATACTGATGAAGAATACGGTAAAGAACTGTATTCTGCCTGTGAAAAAGAACTGGGCGTACCGCCAATGCGGGCTGTAGAGCTGGGCAGTGCGGTAGCCACAAATGCCGGCAACCACAGTATCGGCATTATGTACTACACAGGTGAATAACGAACACAGAAGCCTTCCAAAGCTTTTCTTCTGTGCGTTTCCAAAGCTTTTCATACACAAACAAGTGCAGTGGAAAGTTTCCACTGCATTTTTAATTTTTAGCGAGGTAAATACTATGAGAAAAACAAACAACACTGCAAAACAGGCCATGATAGCCGCGTTATATACAGTAATCGGTTTTGTACTGGCACCAATCACATTTGGCTCTGTACAGGCAAGAGTAAGTGAAGCACTGACACTTCTGCCTGTATTCGGCATAGGCAATGTGTGGGGCGTGACTCTGGGCTGTTTTCTGACAAACCTTATCGGGCTTGCTACCGGTGCAAATATTCTGGGCAGTCTTGATATCATCTTCGGTACACTTGCCACATTTGTAGCGGCTATACTTACATACCTTTTAAGAAACATTCGTTTCAAAGGTATGCCTATACTTTCTACCCTGCCACCTGTTATTATCAACGCTGTAGTAATCGGCTGGGAGCTGTGTATTATGATTAACGGCAGTTTCCACCCTGTGATTTTCACAGCACAGGCTATTTCCGTTGGCGTTGGCCAGATTATCAGCTGTGGTGTAATCGGTCTGGTGCTGGTAAGAGTGATTGAAAATAATCCAAGACTTAAAGAACTGATTGAGAAATAAAAGAAAACCTCCCTTTAAAAGGGAGGTTTATTTGATTATTAGACAAATTGGAATTTGTCCCTCTGACAAACTGAAAGTTATCTCTCTTTCAAACTAAATTTGTAACTTAATATTTTTTGATTGTTCTTACAAGTTCATATTGATATGTCTTAAAATATTTATTCCAGAAGCCTCGTGCATTCGGGTTAGCAGTTCCGTGTCCAACCCATAGATATCTGGCATCCTTTTGTTTTTCATGTTCAATGACAAATTGAAGCAAGTCTTTAGAAAGAGAACTTCCTCTATATTTCGGCATCACATATATTTCCCCTACATTTACCGATTTGGTGCTATGAAAAGCAAACACATCTGATTCACTATTACTTTCTATCATACCAATTATTTTATCATCCTTTGAAAGAGCAATATAAAGATTCGTCTCTGAATCCATAAAAAATTCTTTGTATACCTGCTCTGTAAATTCATAACCTGGATAAAATACAGGTGCCTGTTTCAGATGTTTTACTATTGCATCTGTCAGGGTCCATATTTCATCCCAACGTCTTTCAATTTCATCTTTCTCCAAAGCCTTAATTGTATATGTATCGTTAAATTGGTAAGGATAATCTGTAATTTCAAATCTGCCTTGTTCATAAATATAACCAAACTGCATCATCGAAAACAATGCTAAAGCTTCAACATCATGCGCATACAGATTTATTTGAAATTCTGTGTTGCCATTGTTAATGACTTCAGTAGACAACTTGCAGAATAATTTTGACAGTGTCTTTTGTGATGAAGCATAATACCCATACACGGGCACGCAGCAAATCTGCATATCTCCTTCACTCCATAAAGAATAGTATAGAACACCTTTTTCATCGACTCCGTCATCAATAAAAACACTACTCATATTTGATAATTTGTCACTGAACTTCTCTTTAAAAGTTTCAAACGCAACACTTTCTAATACCGAGTTATTCGAATATTCCAACATATACTTTTCATACAATTTTTCAATCATGATTATCCTCCAAATCATTATGAAATCAACACTATATTAATTTCAATCCCTCCAACAAATTCAAATTCACCTAATTATTGTTCCCTGTTTTTATACCTGTTTTGCCAAAGATACGGTATCCTGCAGATGCACAAATCCGTTTTTGATATAAAAATCAAAGGCTTTTACATCAATATCTGTCTGCAGGTAAATCTGCACAAGACCGATTTCCCTGATTGCTTTTTCGATATTGCCAAGGAAGAATGTGCCCACACCTTTGCCCTGCATTTCTTTTCTTACGCAGAATTCGTCGATGCAGTATTCTGTGCCTGTGTACCAGTGTTTGATTCTGCCCATTGAAACTGCAATAAGATTTTCGTTTTCAAACAGACCATAAGTAAGTGAATTGCTCTGGCCCATAAGGTCAGTAATATAGCAGTCCAGCTGGGTTGAATCTGACCAGTCGTCATACCATGGGCTTACAGTGAAAACAGCCAGAAACAGCTCTTTTACTGTTTCTTTATCACCTAGTTCCAATCTTTTAAAAACAAATTTATTGTCAATATATTGCTCCATAAAATTATTTACTATTAGAATAACATAAAACACCCGAAGATACAAATCTTCGGGTGTTAATTTTGAAATTACTGTTTTTCAACAAGATTGAGATACAGTTCGTCCAGCTGTTTCTGTTCGATTGTATCTGGACAATTTGTCATCAGCTCGCTTGCATTCTGTACTTTAGGGAATGCGATAACGTCACGGATGGAGTCTGTTTTGTACATCAGCATACAAAGTCTGTCAAAGCCGTAAGCCATACCGCCGTGTGGTGGTGCGCCGTATTTGTAAGCTTCAATCAGGAAGCCGAAGCTGTTCTGCATTCTTTCTTCTGTGAAGCCAAGGATTTTGAACATTCTCTGCTGGAGTTCTGGGTTGTTGATACGGATAGAACCGCCACCAAGTTCAACACCGTTGAGAACCATGTCGTATGCTTTTGCACGGCATGCGCCTGGGTCTGTTTCCACTTTGTCAATGTCTTCGTCTTTTGGCATTGTGAATGGATGGTGAACTGCAACATAGCGCTGTTCTTCTTTATCAAATTCAAACAGTGGGAAGTCTGTAACCCACAGGAAGTTGAACTGGTCTGGGTCAAAGAGTTCGAATTTTTTAGCAATTGCAAGACGCAGTGCGCCAAGAGCTGCATATACTACGCTGTTTTCTTCACTTGCAACAACAAGAATAACGTCTCCTGTTTCTGCACCGCATTTGCCGTGAAGTGCTGCGATTTCTTCAGCTGTAAGGAATTTTTCAAAGCTGGAAGATGTAGCATCAGCTGTCATACGTGTGAAAGCAAGACCTTTTGCGCCGTATGTTTTAACTACTTCTGTCAGTTTGTCGATTTCTTTTCTTGTAAGTTTATCTGCCAGGCCTTTTGCAACGATACATCTTACAGAACCGCCGTTGTCCAGAGCATTTCTGAATACTGCAAATTCTGAATTTGCAACACAGTCAGAAACATCGCACAGTTTCATATCAAAACGTGTATCTGGTTTGTCAGAGCCATAGAAATCCATAGCATCCTGATATGTCATACGAGGGAATGGTGTAGGAACGTCAACGCCCAGAACTTCTTTGAATGCTTTTTTGATAAAGCCTTCGTTCATTGTCTGAATATCTGTTTCGTCAACATAAGCCATTTCAACGTCAATCTGTGTAAATTCTGGCTGACGGTCAGCACGCAGGTCTTCGTCACGGAAGCAACGTGCAATCTGTACATATCTG
This sequence comes from Oscillospiraceae bacterium, assembly GCA_017555565.1. Taxonomy (GTDB): domain Bacteria; phylum Bacillota; class Clostridia; order Oscillospirales; family Ruminococcaceae; genus RGIG3102. The sequence continues at coordinate 4,022 of JAFZGF010000028.1, read as the reverse complement.
TCAAAGTCAGACAGCATCAGCAGCTGTTTGTACAGCTGTGGAGACTGTGGCAGAGCAAAGAATTTGTTTGGATGAACACGGGAAGGAACAACATAGTCACGTGCGCCTTCTGGTGTGGATTTAACAAGGATAGGTGTTTCGATTTCAACGAAATCGTTTGCGTCAAAGTAGTCACGAGCAATTTTTGCCAGTCTGTGACGGAGCAGCAGACCTTCGTGTACTGTGGAGCGACGCAGGTCAAGGTAACGGTATTTCAGACGGAGTTCGTCGTTTACGTTAACATTGTCTTTGATTTCAAAAGGAGTTGTATCTGCTTTTGAAAGAAGTTTCATTTCTTTTACAAGAATTTCGATTTTGCCTGTAGGAATGTTATTGTTTGGGCTTTCACGGAGTGCAACCACACCTTTAGCCATTACAACATATTCTGTTCTGAGAAGCTTTGCTTTTTCGAAAGTTTCTCTTGGACATTCGTCATTGAAGTTCAGCTGGATGATACCTTTTGTGTCTCTAACATCACAGAAGATAACTGCACCCAGGTCTCTGCTTTTTGCAATAAAACCAGCTACTACAACTTCCTGACCTACCATTTCTTCAGTCACGCGTGTAGAATAGTGGGTTCTGCGCATATTACCCATAAGTTCCATAGTGTTTACCTCTTTTATTTAAGCTGTTCTCTGATTGGTTTTGTAAGATCCAGAGTAATCTGTTCTTTTGTCAGCATATTTTTTGCAACAGCTGACTGGTTTGCAACTTCATCATCACCCAGTACAACTGTGTAAATTGCTTTAATTTTGTCTGCATACTTCATCTGTGCTTTCAGACTGCGGCCCATAAGGTCAGACTGTGCGCGCATACCTTCTGCTCTGGCTTTTTCAGCAAGTGTAAATGCATAAACCTTTGCAGCTTCACCGATGTTTGCAAAGAAAATTTCCGGTACTGAATCTTCACCCAGGGAAATACCTTCAGCTTCAAGAGTGAGCAGAAGTCTTTCAAGGCCCATACCAAAGCCTACTGCTGGCACATGGTTGCCGCCCAGTTCTTCAAACAGACCATCGTAACGGCCGCCGCCACATACTGTACCCTGAGAACCGATACCGTCGTATACAAATTCAAATACAGTTTTTGTGTAGTAATCCAGACCACGAACGATTTTTGTGTTGATAGCATAGTCAACACCCATAGCATCCAGTGTCTTTTTCAGACCTTCGAAGTGGTCGTGACATTCGTCACACAGATGTTCGATAACTACCGGTGCATTTTTTGCGATTGCAGAACATTTTTCTTCTTTACAGTCAAGAAGACGCAGAGGGTTCTTTTCAAAACGTGCTTTGCAGTCTTCACACATACCGTCGATATGCTGTGCAAAGTATTCTTTAAGTTTTTCGTGATATTTTGGACGGCAGTTTGGACAGCCGATGGAGTTGATATTGAGTTTAACTGCTGTAAGGCCAAGTTCTTTAAGAATTCTTGCACCTGTTGCAATTACTTCAGCGTCAGCAGTGTAGTCCTGTGCGCCGAAAAGTTCGATACCCAGCTGGTGGAATTCACGCAGACGGCCTGCCTGTGGTTTTTCGTATCTGAAGCAGCTGAGGATATAGTATGCCTTGAGAGGAAGGCCTTCATTAAGGATACCTTTTTCCAGAACTGAACGAACAGTTGAAGCTGTGCCTTCAGGACGGAGTGTGATGCTGCGTTTGCCTTTGTCTTCAAAGGTGTACATTTCTTTGTTAACAACGTCTGTTGTGTCGCCGATGCCACGCAGGAACAGTTCTGTATGTTCAAAAGTAGGTGTTCTGATTTCTTTGAAACCGTACTGGTCAACTACTTCTCTGAGTTTATTTTCCAGCAAAAGCCATTTGTAGCTTTCGTATGGAGAAACGTCCTGTGTGCCGCGAGGGCCTGTAATTTTCTGTGCCATAGTACTTCTCCCTATTGCATAATTTTCAAACAAACTATGCAAATATATTATTTATATCTTCTGTAAATTTTACCACAAAATACGGCTGTACGTCAACACGATACAGCCGTAAATAAATAATTATTTAACAAATTCAACTTTCTGATTGTACAAATCAACTGAAACCATTAAACTGTGTTTTTTCTCACTCTGGTCATTAAAAACAAATTGCAGATTTGCAAAGCTATGTTCGTTTATATCAATAACATTTACAATAGCATCTCTTACTTCTTCTATTCCGTAATCATCAGCAATGGATTTGAAATCGCTGGAATTTCTGATAATATTCTGCAGATGTATTGTAAAAGATTTGTTCTCCACAAAATCTCTGCACTCTATGTCTCCTCTGCCTACTTTTTCTATTGCAACAAACAGGAATCTGCTGTCAGCAGAAAAAGCAGACATACCATAATCAATACTGTTTTCATAACCTATTGTCAGTGGAGCTGTTTTGTTTGTTTCAACAACAAGATTACCTGATTTTTCAGAAATTGTAGCAGTGATTTTGCCGTCCGGTGAAGTGATTTTTTCCAATTCTTTTGGGATTGATGAATATGTTTTAAATATTGCAACACAAACAATTAAAATGCCAACAATTAAAATAAGTTTCGATTTTTTCATAATTTCACCTCAAATACCTTGTTGTTAATCATACCACAATCTTTAACCATTGACAATTATGGTGGTTAAGAATACAATTTTATATGTTATATAATAACTATCAAATGTGCGTAAAAGGTGCTAAAATGAACAGTTTTATTATTAAGGACAGAAGTTTTTATCAGAAACTTTTTGCCATTGCAATACCAATGGCTGTGCAGAATCTGATTAACATAGCGGTAAACCTGCTGGATACCATAATGCTGGGACAGCTGGGCGAAGTGGCGATGTCTGCCTCCAGTCTGGGTGGTCAGCTGGGATTTATGTATATGATTATAAATATGGGGCTGACTGCAGGCGCCAGTGTGCTGACAAGCCAGTATTGGGGCCGTGGTGATGCACATTCCATAAGAAAAACAATGAGCATGACATACAAAATTTCCCTTGCATTGTCTGTTGTTTTTATGATTGCGGCATTTTCTGCACCAGAATTTATACTGAGCATCTATACCAACGATGCTGATGTTATTGTATATGGCGCACAGTATCTGCGTGTGATTTTGCTGACATATCTTCTCAGCGGTGTGACAATGACTACACTGAATATGCTGAGAACTGTGGGAACTGTAAAAATTTCACTGTATGTTTATGCTTCTTCTTTCTTTGTAAATATATTTTTCAACTACTCGCTGATTTTCGGTAAATTTGGTTTCCCAGAGTTGGGTGTTGTGGGTGCGGCGGCGGCTACAGTAATTGCACGATTTGTGGAAATGTGCATAGTGGTGGTTTACCTGCTGAAATTCGACGAAAAAGTTAGATTCCGTCTCGGCGACCTTAAAAACAAAATAGACAAAGATGTATTCAGAATATACATCAAATATGGTCTGCCTGTTCTGTGCAACGAAATGTTGTGGAGCCTTGGCAGTAGTGTACTGTCAATCATTATGGGACATATGGGCAAGGAATTTGTGGCGGCAAACAGTATTTGCGGTGTGATGATGCAGTGCATTACATTTGCAACCCATGGCATCAATGCTGCAGCCGCTGTTATGGCCGGCAACACTATCGGTGAAGGTAAATACGAACTGGCAAAAAAACAGGCTCTTACACTGTTTGTAATGAGTATAGGTATAGGTTTCTTCACCTGCGGACTTACACTTGTGCTGAAAGCACCGCTGGTAAGCTTCTACAATATTACAGCTGAAACCCAGGCCATTGCTTTGGAAATGCTGAATGCAATGGCGCTGGTAAATATATTCCAGGCTGTGGCAAGTATAAATATGTTCGGTACATTGCGAGGTGGCGGTGACTCCAAATTTGTTGCTGTTACTGATGTAGGCAGTATGTGGTTGCTGAGTGTACCGCTGGGTTGGATAGCCGGTCTTGTACTGCACTGGCCTGCAGGTATAGTGTATATCTGTCTGAAAGCTACAACAATATTTGAATGTTTTGCGGCGGCGTTCAG
>JAFZGF010000027.1 GCA_017555565.1 Oscillospiraceae bacterium | reverse complement strand
TCCTTTGGTGTCAGATATTGAGGATGACAAAAAACTTGCTAAGTTCGCGGTTTTTACACTCTGTGCAATAATTGCGATAACCGCTTTAATGGTTTCACTCCCATACATAATGTCACCAGAAATGTACTCACTCGAAGCGGTAATGGAGCTGATTAACGGAGGTACTTGAAATGATTAACACTATCTGCTGGCTGTGGCTGGCAACGAAACTCTCAGCACCTAAATGGCTTGTGTGGTTTCTCGCTGTCAACTTAGGTCTTGATGTTCTCACGATTATACTAAAGGCGGCGGTTTACGATGGCTAAAAAACGACAAGTTTTCAGATGCGACCGCTGTAAGCGAGAATTTTATGAGGATATGTTCCGTTCCTGTCCTCATCCGACTGTCAAGCAGGTTTTCGGTGGCAGAATCTGTCACTACTGTTGTATGAAATGCAAACACCACACCAGACCATTAAAATACTGTGCAGCTATCGGCTGTGGCTATAAATCTACTACTGAGGAGTGATACCGATGTACAACTTAGAAGAAATTAAACAAAAACTCTCCTGCGTTGACTACTTACAAGCTCAAGGTATCAACGTAAAATCAGGCGACCGATGTGTGTCGCCACTACGAGCTGGGGCTAAAAACCCGACTTCGTTCTATGTTAAGGACGATTTCTGGTACGACTTCGGCTCAGGACAGGGCGGTGACGTTATCGACCTTGCTGCTCGGTTTAAACACCACGGCAACAAAGGCGATGCTATCCGCGCTCTCGCACTTATGCTGGGCCTGCGTTCCGAGAACACATCATCAACGTGGCACAACGATATTCAAGCACTCTGTAACAGAACCGCTGCTTACCACGCAGCACTCACACCGGGCGACTACGACTACTTAGCTGAGCGTGGTTTCACTGCTGAGGACGCTGAACGACTTATGATAGGTCGTGTTACAGACGGCTATCTCAAAGGCCGCCTATTTCTGCCATACTTCAAAAACGGTGCTGTAGTTTATTATGCTACTCGCGCACTGCCGGGTGGCAGTAAGCCAGACAGCAAGTATATGAAAGCCTCTCTCAACGAGTGTCGGTCTTATGAACACATTCCGTGGGGTTTACAGACACTGAACCGCGGTAACGACCTGCTGGTTATCTCTGAGGGCTATTTCGATGCTATCTCATGGGAGAAGGAAGGTTACTCTGTTCTGTCACCTATCACAGGTCGCTTTTCTAAGGATCAGTGGCCGCTGGTTCTCTCAGCTTGCAAGGCGTTCTCTAAGGTATTAATTATTTTCGACAACGACTTACGAACACACGCTGGTGAGAACTTTACAACACAGACTGCTGAGATGCTGTTCAAGCATAAAATACCATTCGTGGTAGCTCATACACCTACACACATTAAGGACGTAAACGAGTTCTACTCAGCAGGTGGTAATCTTAGTTCACTTATCCTTAACGCTGTAGACGGCAAGCAGTTTATCGCACAGCGAATCGCAACTATCGATGAACTGAGAAAATTTATATTCTCAATTCACAGACAGGTTGACGAAATCGAGCTTGCAAATCTGCTATCCTCACTGTCAAGTAAGTTCTCACAGATGGAACTGAAGGCAGTTCTCAGCGGAGCTAAGAAAGCACCATCTGAGAAACTTATTACAGAGGAAATTATCAAGGAACACAACCTGCTGTACGTTGACAGCGTTGGCTTTTATCGCTGGAATAACAAGCATTGGGAGAAAGTTTCTGACCTTTATGTAGAACGGCTTGCAGACACAGCATATGGCTTGTTTTCGACCGCTAAACGCACCGCGTCGGTAAAGAACCTTGCTAAAGCTAAAGCCATGCAGAACGCCGTTTTCGACCGCAATCCCGTACTGTCGTTCCAGAACGGTACGCTCGAAATCGAAACAGGTGTTTTCCGCGAACACCGACCATCCGACTACTGTTCTATCATTATGCAGTACGACTATGACGCTGAGGCTACCTGCCCTACATGGCGTAAGTTCATAACCGATATTACAGACGATGACGAGTACCGTGCAGACGTTCTGCAAACTATCGCGGGTTATGTGCTGATGCCGACCTGTAAATATCAGAAAATATTTATTCTCAAAGGTCAAGGCTCAAACGGCAAGTCAGTGTATCTCGATATCCTTGAGCGTGTTTACGGCTCAGACAACGTAACACATATCGAACCGACCGGGCTGGCTCAGGAGTTTCAGCGCGTTCTGCTGAAGGACAGCCTGCTGAACATCGGTTCTGATATCAACTCAGACTTCTCACGTGGTGAAATCCGTGAGTGGCTGCTGAAAATCGCAGACGGGGCTTCAATTCAGGCGTGTTATAAAACTAAGACACATTTTAACTTTGCACCTCGCTGTAAGCTGGTATACGCTTGTAACGCTATGCCGACAGCAGAAATTATCAACGGGCTTAACCGCCGTTTACAGTTTATCGACTTTCCGTGTCATTTCGTTGAATCTCCTGATCCTAACAAACCATTGCAGAAACAGCGAGATGTTAACATCGTTAGTAAATTAACAGCAGAACTTTCAGGTATTTTCAACTGGTGCTATGAGGGCTACAAAATTCTCACGACTGTCGACTATTTCACAGACACGACTGAGCAGGCCTCTCTGCTTGAACAGTTTGAAACTATCTCAAATCCTGTGGGTGTGTTCTGTAAAGACCACGTTTGGAGTGGCACTATGACGCGAGAAGAAGTTTATAGCTGGTATAAATCTTGGTGCGAGGACACTGGCCATAAGCCACTCAGCCGTGAAAAATTCTTGCCTAAGTTCCGTGAGGCGATGGCCGAAGGGATTTTAGACGAAAAATATGTGCGTAGAGATGGCAAGCGAGTGCGAATTTTCGCTTTTAACCCGCTTGCGGTTCAGGGTGGTTCAGACTTGGTTCAGGTATTTTGAGAGAACCTGAACCACTCGAAAACTTCAATTTTCCTTTATTTCTCTATGTTTTTTATTATTTATTTATTAGTGGTTCAAGTGGTTCAAGTAAAATAAAGTTAATAGCTTTGCAAATTAAAAATTAAAATATATAAGCAGGACTTAAAAACGTACTTGAACCAGCACCACCTGAACCACTTACTTTTAGGAGGTAATTAAATTGGCGAAAAAAGATACGGCAGTAGC
>JAFZGF010000026.1 GCA_017555565.1 Oscillospiraceae bacterium | reverse complement strand
GTGATTTTAATTCTAAAATTTCTTTTTCATACTTACTTACGTTTCTGTAACTTCTTGGCATAAAAAATCCTCCTGATGTAGTTTCTATTCTACATCAGGAGGGTTCTTATTTTCTATGTCCGTTTTTTACGGACTTGTGCAAAAAACCAATGGCTTTTTAATTTGATATATCTATTGATTATTCGCCTTCCAGTACTGCCAGCATCAGGATACCTGCAATAATGATAGTGATAAACATATACTGTCTTTTTGTAAGTTTTTCTTTCAGGAAGATTCTGGACAGCAGCAGGGAAACAACACATACGCAGGAGATGATTGGTGCAGCGATAGCGCCGTTGCCGCTCATTGCGTATACGTATGTCAGCTGACCGGCTGTTTCACATACAGCAGCCAGTGCTTTGTCTTTCTGTTTTGGCAGGTCAAACTTAACGCGTTTGTACATCATATATGCCAGCAGAATGATACCGCAGATTGCAAATGTCAGTTCGTAGGAGATGTTTGCTACCAGTTCGATATTTTCTTCTGTGATGCCGATAAGTGGGCTGGTTTCCATTTCCAGGAAGTAGATGTCCAGCACACAGCCGACAGCGTCGATAAGTGCATAACAGAATGGCATTGCGAAAGCAATCATAGCCAGTTTTTTACCCAGACGCTGTTTTCTTGCCCGGCCAGCATCCTGTTCAGCATAGCTTACGCCCAGGATACCGATTACGATAATTGCGATAGCTACCCATACCATAGGTGCGATTTCATCACCAAGAATCAGTGCGCACAGAACTGTACACATAGCACCGGATGTGTTTTCAATAGGGTCAGACAGTGATTCTTCGATAAATCTGATGCCGAAGAATGAACATGCCATTGAGATTATGTAGCACATTGAAACAGGCAGGTACATAATCAGGTTCATTGGGTCATAAGCGATATCGCTTGTCATCAGTGTGTAGATAGCGTGGATACCCATTACGGCACCAACCATAACACATACTCTCAGATGGTCGAATTTGGCTTCTTCGTGGGAGCCTTTTTTATAGAAAAGTTCTGCAAGACCCCACAGCAGGGTAGTTGCAAGTGTAAACATTAACCACATAATATTTTATTCCTTTCAAAAATATGATAGCGATACAGAATTATAATCTATTTTTGTTTTCGCGCAACAGCAAAATCCCGCCTTTTTCAAAGGCAGGATTTCTGACATAGAATTATAAACTATACTTTGAAGTCGATTTTTTCCTGGATTGTATTGTGTTCTTTTGTGTATTTGAACCATTTCCAGATGCCGTAGAATGTAACCACCAGCATAGCCACATCGTCGATAAGCAGACCATATGCGCCGGCAGAAATATCCATAGCAAGGTAAAGGATTGTTGTAATAACCCAGGCATACCAGTGTTCAGAATAACGAAGCATCAGCAGAGTGCCGTTTACCATACCCATAGCTGTTGCAAATGCTTCCAGGTAAGAATCCTGGGAGCCAGGCATATTGGACATAATGCTGCCCATCACCAGACAGAATACCACACAGCCAATCAGCAGCATAATGGATTTTTTCCAGCCCAGTCTTTTTACAACTGTCAGGTTATCGTCTTCATTGTCAATGTGTTTGCTCCACTGAATAAAGCTGATAATGTCGATTGGAATCCAGAAGAAGATACAGGACAGCATCAGTGTGTACCAACCCAGGTGGAGAGACAGGATGATATATGTGATTTCAATAAGGAAGATATCGATAATAAAGTTGCCGCGGAACTGTTTTGCATTCATTGTTTCAACCAGTGGGTTAGCAATAACATTACATACTGAGCAAAACAGCAGCAGTGGAGATGCTGTGCTTTCCAACATCAGCTCTGGGAAGAAAACTGCCATGCCGATGGCAAGAGCAAATACAAATGTCATATATGTAGCTTCAACTTTTGTAAATGATTTGAAGAAGCTGATAAGGCTAGGGTATTTATATTTTTTAAACATTTAAGTTATCCTTTCATTTTCAAATATTCTGCCACTTTAGGAAAAGCACGCAGAGGGTTGTTCCAGTATATGTCGTCAAACTGGTCAGGTGTAAAAATTTTATTTATTGTATAGTCGTATTTATCAATTTCCCACAGCAGAATAGGAGGGCAGAAGTCTGTGCCGTATACAATCTGCTGCCAGGTGTCTGGATACTGATTTATAGCATCTGCCCACTGCATAATAGTGCCTTCTTCGTCAGCGGCAACTTCTGTACCTGGTTCAAATGCACCTGCAAAATCAGTAAACATATTTGTCAGGCCGTGCATGGCCTGGATGCTTTCGTTATAATAAGGGTCACCCATATGGGCCACAATAAAGTTTACCTGTGGATATTTTCTGGCTACATTTGCCACATATTCCACACGTGAACCCTCTACATCATTTTCATATGGAAGATGATAAGATGGCAGACCTGTGTGGAATGTAACAGACAGACCGTGCTTTGTGGCAAAGTCATATATTGGCATCATTCTTTCATCGTCTGCGCGGCCTGTCTGGTAAGACAGGAAAATTTTAAGGCCAACCACGCGACAGCCTGGGCGTGCAGCCATTTTTTCTTCTATAATAGCCAGCTGTGCTGGAATATCTTTATGTATATCCACTGATGGGCAAAGGAACAGCTTTTCATTGCCGTCGCAAAGATCCCAGGATTCATCCGGCATATTTTCTTTCTGCATATAAGGCAAAAATTCCATAACCAGAGCATAGTCGCCTCCTCCAGGACAGTCAAAGTACTGTGTGCTTATCTGACGGTTCACAATGTGGGTGTGGCAATCGATTTTTCTTTGTTTTGTCATGGTTTTTACCTCCGTTTTTATTCAGGCATAGCCTGTGTTGTTCTGTGACATTTTAAAGTTTTATGCCTCAGGTTAACCTATGCTTTCGCATAAGAAAACTATTTTATTATATAGCAATAACCATCAATATTCAATTATTGAATTCCACAAAATATTTCAGCACTGCAAAAAATCAAATTATAACAATTAACAAAAATTAGTTTAACTGTATACTTACTTTATTTAAATCAGCCCATCTGCCACCAAATCCTGCCAAACGGCATATATTCTGTTCCAGGTAGTTGGGCCTACCACTCCATCGGCGGATAAATTGAACACCTGCTGGAACACAATAACTGCAGACTGTGTGGCCGGTCCGAATCTGCCGTCTACTGTGAGTGATGGAATCTGCCCGTAAACTCTGCCTATGTCATTCAGCCAGTTCTGGACTCTTGACACATTCCCACCGCTTGAACCTATCCTCAGTGGGCTGCCTGGGTATGTGGCAGACGCAGGCGGAGTCTGTGCGGGTGTATCCACTCCGTCTCGGATAGAGAGAAACAGTCGATACATTTTATCCCAGGTAAGCTGGCCCACCACGCCGTCAGCGGTCAGATTATAATATCTCTGAAAATTTAATACCTGCTGTCTTGTGCCGCTGCCGAAAACACCATCCAGCGTTACGGGTGATACAGTTGACACATACTGCGCCGCCTGATTGAGATAAAACTGTACTATAGTTACGTTAAGTCCTCTGTCTCCCTGGCGTACAGGGCGGCCGGGATATGCTCCATCCTGGATGGATTCTCCCTCACTGGTCAGCTCTGCCAGCTTTTTCACAGCCACATATATATAGCTGATTTTGTACCAGGTGGATTTTCCTACCACCCCGTCTGACGTGAGATTGAATATTCGCTGAAATGTCTTTACAGCATTTTCTGTGGATGTGCCAAAAACGCCGTCCACAGTCTGTTTGTCTATGGCGGGGTAGTTGTCGCTGATTCTGTTCAGCTGTGCCTGGATAATCCTTACGTTTTCTCCCGTTGACCCGCGTCGCAGGGGATAGCCAGGGTAAGACGAGTTTACGGCGGATATGTAATCAGTTTCGTTTATCTGTATATCATCACCGTAGTAATAACGCAGAATTTCCAGGGCGTTCATACCTCTGTTTACCAGGTCAACTGTGCCCCACTGCTTCAGTCCGTTGCAGGTCACCTGCTTGCCGTCACAGTACTCTGTAAAATAGGGTTCTCTGTTGAACTGTCTGGTCACATAGGTGTTGAATATTTCGTCCACAATTCTGTCTGTGGATTCAAAGGTGGCGCGGTTGTGTATATATTTCTGGTCAAAGCTGGTGCTGTTGGTTATATCAAAGTTGTATCCGCGGCTTCTGTACCATTCCGTATATATTCTATTGAGAATAAATGAAATCTGGCAGTGTATATTTGCCCTTAATGCCTGCTCTGGCCAGGTGGGATAAATTTCACTGGCTGCAACACTTTTCAGATAAGTGCGGAAAGGCACGGTTACATTCTGCCGCGATGCATCGGGTCGCCCAAGATGGACAGTTACAGTTTCCGGTATTACCACGCGCTGCAGCACATAGTCGTTTCTGCCTTCCTGCAGGTTGGGCTGTACATCAAACAGCTTCTGTACCCGGCCTCTGTTCAGTTCGCTTTCAAACTCATTGCCAAAATCTGTGGGGCGGGGCATCAGTCCTATGGTCTGTATTGTGGTTTCACCATCATAAATCTGGGCGGCAGTAATCTGCCCGCGGATAAAGTATTCCTTTTCAACTATCAGATCATAGTTTTTATAGGGCAATACTGTGGTGTTGTCTTCATCCAGGGTGTACTGTCTGTCTATTGTTTCCAGTTCTATCAGCGGTGTTTTACCGCTGTCGTCTGTATATACTGTTTTATTTTCCAGCGTTTTGCCGCTGGCTGAATCAATTACTGTAATTTTTACGTTCTCAAGAGGCAATGCTGTCTGTGTGGTCACCATCACCTGTAAAAAACCTGTAGCCATAAAATCTCCTTAAACAAAATTAGCTTGTGCTGATTTAGTTTATGAGAAATAGCTATGGTTTTGTTACATAATGTGGTATAATTAAAAAAAGAAATATTATGGAGGTTTGTTATGAAACTGGGTGAAATAGCGAAGAAATATTATGTGGAACAAGGGCTGAACTGTGCAGTATCTGTTCTGCTGGGTGCAAATGAAGTGTATAATCTGGGCCTTACAAAAGAAGACGCCAAGCTGGTTACAGCCTTTGGCGGTGGTATGGGCTGTGGCAATCTCTGCGGCGCATTGGCAGGTTCTATGGCTGCACTTGGCAAAGTGTATCTGTCTGAAGGCGAAATGTACAATCCGGATTTCAAAGAAGTATGTGCTGGATTTGTAACGGCATTTACTGAAAAATGGGGCACAACACTTTGCACACCTATCAAAGAGGTGAATGTTACTCCAGAAGAAAAATGTGGCAAAACAGTGCTGGAAACAGGCAATATGCTGCAGGAATACATAGATAATCTTAAAAAATAGCACAAATCCCGGGATGTCCAAAGGGCACTCCGGGATTGATTTTTGTTAAAACAGCAAAATAAAAGATGTACAGCCATATGGAGCTGTACATCTGATTTTTATTAATGGTTTTCGATAAAGTCTGTGATTTTGTGAATCAGCAGGTCAAGGGCTACCTGGTTATGGCCACCTTCAAGCACGATAATATCAGCGTTTTTCTTGCTTGGTTCTACATATTTTTCGTGCATTGGCTTAACTGTTGTCAGATACTGCTGTGTAATTGACTCAATACTTCTTGCGCGTTCTTTCATATCACGCATAGCACGGCGCAGAATACGTGTGTCAGCATCAGTGTCAACAAATACCTTGATATCCATCAGGTCGCAAAGTTCCTGATTTTCAAAAATAAGAATACCTTCAACAATGATAACTTTCTGAGGTTCGATTCTGATGATTTTATCACTGCGGTTGTGTACTGTGTAGTCATACACAGGGCAGTCGATAGCCTGATTGTTTTTCAGCATTTTCAGATGTTCCACAAACATATCTGTATCAAAAGCCTGTGGAATGTCATAGTTCAGCAGACATCTTTCCTCATATGTCATTTCGTCGTGGCGTTTGTAGTAGTTGTCGTGATAAACAACTGTGATTTTTTCGCCAAAGTGTTTTTTAAGATTATTTGTAAGAGTTGTTTTGCCGCTGCCTGTACCACCGGCAATACCTATAACCAGAACGTCCATAGAATCCTCCAAAAGAGTGTTATTAATAATATTGTACAAAATAATATGGCTTTTGACAAATACTTTTTTGATTTGTGGAGATTTATTTAATAAAAAAACAGACAGTCTGTACGTTATGGACTGTCTGTTTGTGTTCAGTTGTGCATATGGGTTGTATATGAAATGTTGTTTTCCCCCAGCCAGCTGTGAATTCCTTTTATAAAACTGTCATCAGCTGTAGCGTGGGTAAAAGTAACATTTATAATGTCGCCTACAGTTGCAACACAGCAGTTGTACCGGCTTTTTGGTCGTGGGCTCAGCATAGTATCCACGTGCTGTATCCGGTGAATTGCATCAGGCAGCATATAGGACAGGTCCCCCAGATTTGATACTGTCATACAGCTTTTGTCAAATCTGCAGATTACCCCGGCTTTGATAATAAGTGTTTTCAGCCACAGTGGGCTCAGCCTCATTATTGTGCCATAGCGCAGTCTGGCCACCTGTGTAATGGCTTTGTGCAGATATTCCTTGCTGTTCTGGCGGTGCAGCTGATTGCGTATAGACATTATCATTTCATCAGTAGCTGAAGAAATGCTGTTTTTTCTCACGCCTATTTTTGCAATGTGGATAAAGTTCCTCAGTGAAGCTGATTCAAATTTGTTTCTCAGATTTATAGGTACAGCAAGTACAACATCCTTGTTGTCAGTACCTTTCATAGAGAAAATGGCTTTGTAAATCATCACCAGCAGCAACTCGTTGAGAGTGCACCGGAATGTTTTGGATTTTTGTTTGAAATCCTGTCTGTTGAGACGGAAAGTTGTGAATTTCAGCGGCAGGCTGTGATCTATAGTGTCAAAATAATAAGGGTTGTCTACCTTTGTTGTCAGCCCTTCAGCTACAGTAGCTGTACCGTGTTTTGCAAAACCGTCTTCGTATTCGCCATCAGGGGCAATACCCAGATAAGGCATATCGTATTCCTTGTCTTCCAGGGCGATGTACTCTTTCAGCAATGCATTAAGGAATGTAAAAATTCCGTGTCCGTCAGTCAGCGCGTGGAATACTTCCAGAATTATTCTGTTATCGTCATAAATAATGTTCATAGCCTGGTCAAAAACATTGTCTTTGTTTATAGAACCCAGTATTTTGCCGCTGTCTTTCAGCACTGTGATTTTTTCTACCGGTTCGGTGTAGCACCAGTGGCTGTCCTTTGTCATTCGGCAGCATATCATAGGATATCTTGTTGTCACGCGGTCTGCTGCTTTCTGCAGTCTTTGTGGGTCAACAGCAGATTTCATGGATATGCTTATGCGGTATCCGTTGACTGATTTGTCGTTCATCATACCGATATGAACCATGCCGGTAGAGTCAAGGTTTCTTTTCATAATATCTCTCTTTCAAAATGTTTTACAAAGATTTTACATTTCGACATTATTATACATTATTTACCCAACACAGTAAATGTTTTTTTCAAAAACCTGAAAAGTGATTTTTAAAACTATTTGGGACTATGCGAGCCATTTTTTGGAATAGTAAATAAAAGCATAGTGCAAATACTATACCCACAGGAGGTAATTTTATTATGACTGAAAAAAACAAAAAGTATAAAGCTCCGCGAATGGGGGACAGAACGGGATATATACCTACAAAAGCTACTATGGCGGCCACTTACGATGAAAGAATATTGGAAGAAATGAAAGAAACTCTGGCAGCCACTGTCTATGCGGAAACATTTCCCGAAGCGCTGGACTATGAAGTCCCACCACAGCAGTAAAAGGGGTTATTATGAAAAAGAACAAATATAACTTTCCGCAACGTGCTACAAACAGCAATAACCCAATCTACAATCAGTATGTAGAAGATATGTATTATGAAAATGAATATCACGGCCCCAAAGAGCCTGATATGAGGGAAAATACTCCCAAATGGAAGCGAAACGGACGAATAGACCTGTTTCATGAGCAGGATGATAACACCGATCCTCACCAGGATCCGTACACCGTAGCAGAGCATTATTACGAGAGAACCACAATGCCACACGGGTAAAACAAAAAGCAAAGGCTTGTCAGCCTTTGCTTTTTATATGAATTTTTCAAAACTGTCCATATCATTCTGTAAATCTTCCAGAAAGCAGTTTATATGCCAGCCATCTGTAGTGGCGTGATGGCAGGTCATAGATAAGGGCAATAAAGTTCTGCCGTCCTTTTCATAAAACTTTCCTGCTTCTACAGAAGGAAAATAGTATGGTTTGTTTTCATAGCTGTGGACAGAAAAGGATTTGAAAGAAACCCAGGGCAGGGTAGAAACTGTATAGGCATTTTCGGGTGGGGTTTTGTCTTTCTGTGCAAGCACACCGTGGTTGTCGCCATACAATTCCTTGTTTTTAAGATAATTGCTATAGAAAACTTTAAAATCATCGTCAAATTCAGTCCACATCAGTGAAAATGTTTTGTCGTCATCGTGGAATGTGGCATACAGCGGAGTCAGACTTTCATAATATCCCAGCTGGCCGTCTTTCAGTGCCACCTTGAATTCAGTCTGTCTGTTCAGATTCCTGGTTATCAGCCACAGATATGCAGGGAAGAATTTCAGCTTGTTTTTCTTCAATGTCCCAAGAAGCCTGGTTATATCAACGTCTACAGTCAGCGAGTATCCGGTAGATGCCATCTTGGAGAAATAATAAAAAATTTCCCCTCTTTTCCAATTGAATAAATCTATAGGTGTAAATTTTGTGCTGTTCATAATTTTAAATATCCATATAAAACAGTCCGTCTTTACTGCAATGCCATACCAGCCTGCCGTGCTTGCGGAAAGGAATTCTTGCCTGCATATCCCATTGAGGGTACAGCTTTTTCATTATCAGTCCGTCAGCAGTTATCAGCGCCACAAAGGTGATGTGGTGCTCGCGTTCCATAGGGTGTGCAGTTGTCAGATAATAGTCGGTTTCAACTATTTCTACATTCAGTTTATGCCGCTCATCGGATTTTTGTGGTTTTATGGCGGTCATTATTTTACCGCAGCAGGATATATTGGCATCTGCCATGGCAGTTATCATATTGCCACAGTCAGGGCATACATAAAACAGCATTCTTTTCATATTGCCGTTTACGGTTTTCTTGGGCGGCATTTCGCCGGTCAGCAGTTTTTCCAGGTCTACACCGAATATTTCTGAAAGTTTTGGCATAATGGATAAATCCGGGCTGCCCAGGCCTCTTTCCCATTTACTTACAGCTTTGTCGCTGATATCCAGTTTTTCTGCCAGCTGCAGCTGTGTCATATTCTTTTCTTTTCGCAATTGATATATCAGATTGCCTATTTTGGTATTGTCCATTTTTATTCACCTCGTTACAATTATAAATTTTTATAGATATATTTACAATAAACTATCCGTTTACTTTGCAAAACAAAAGGGATGCAGATTACTGCATCCCCGAAATGATATGATTATTCTTCTGTTTCATCATAGTAAAACTGCCGCTGGCGTTTTTCTTTTTCGATTCTTTCCTTTTCAGCCATTTCAGCTTCTTTGGCTTTGTAGTCCTTGCCTGCCTGCCAAATACAGGCAATACCTGCCAGCACCATCAGTATACCTACGATAAACAGCGACCAGTTGATAAACTGCCACTGGCCGAATGGTGCCAGTGCAAATGCATTTTTTATATTTCTGCCCCCAAGATACAAGGCCATAAGTGCAACCAAAGCAAACATAATATTCCTCATTTTGATTTTATTGTTTTCAATAAAATAATTGTACAACAATTTAGTCAAAAAACAAAGTAATTATTGAAAAATTTCAAAATATTGTTTATACTGATTGTATAATGAAATACAGAATACTGTATAATCTGACGTATTGTTAAGGAGACAATTATGGAAATAGCATACACAGGACAGACTTATTATGATATCGACCTTGCAGGCAGAACAGAACGCCTGATTATTGCACCTGTACATCCAACACTGCACATTGCCAGCTTTGTTCTGCTGGGCGACACAGAACTGACAAACTACTGCGCAAAAGTTCTGGCAGATAAAATCAAAGATGTTGACTATGACTACATTGTAGTACCAGAAGCAAAAGTTCTTCCACTGGCACAGTCAGTTTGCACACAGCTGGGCGAAAAAGATTTCGTTGTTTTCAGAAAAGGCAAAAAAGCATATATGCTGGACGCTATCGAAACAGAAGTTAAATCCATTACAACAGCTGCAGTGCAGAAAATGGTTGTTGACATCAGAGATGCAGAAAAAATCCGTGGCAAAAAAGTACTGCTGATGGATGACGTTGTTTCCACAGGCGGCACATTCAAAGCTATGGAAGTTCTTTTGGATAAAATCGGTGATATAGAAGTTGTGGGTTATGCTGCAGTTCTTCGTGAAGGTACAGACTTTCCTAACGATAAACTTTACTATCTCAACGAACTGCCAATCTTTGTTGGCTAACAGAATATTCAAAATTTCAGGCAGGGGCTTTTGCCCCTGCTTTTTTATTTTTATTCACATAATACACCGTGATTTTACATTTATCTGAATACCTATTGACAAATATACATAAAAAATTTACAATTGGTTTAGTATGTAATGACTTGTTAGACTTATGCTATTTTAAAGAATAAAGGCATTAAATTAACAGAAATCTAATATCATACTGGCGTTGTATGTACTGCTGTAACCGACAGTTTTCTGCCGGTGTAACAAACCTTTTGCGGGGTAGTATAATTGGCGCTGGCTACGTAAAGACGTAGAATATTACCGCAAAGGGGTTCTGTATTATGGACAATAACATTATTATCAGCCTTAAAGACATTGTTGTAGATTTTGACGGGGAAAATATCCTTAATGGTCTGTCACTTGATATCCACGACAAGGAATTCGTTACACTGCTGGGCCCATCCGGCTGTGGTAAAACAACTACCTTGCGTATCATTGGCGGTTTCCAGACACCGAAATCCGGCAGTGTTTTTTTTGATGGCAAAGACATCGCAAACCTGCCTCCTTACAAAAGAGAGGTAAACACTGTTTTCCAGAAATACGCTCTGTTCTCTCATCTGAACGTATTCGAAAACATCGCATTCGGCCTGCGCCTTAAAAAGCTGCCAGACCAGGAAATCAAAACCCGTGTTCTGGAAATGCTGGAAATCGTAGGTCTTAAAAACTTTGCAAGAAGAGATATCAATACTCTTTCCGGCGGTCAGCAGCAGCGTGTTGCCATCGCCCGCGCACTGGTTAACCAGCCAAAGGTTCTTCTGCTGGACGAACCTCTGGGTGCACTTGACCTTAAACTGCGTAAAGAGATGCAGATAGAGCTGAAAAGAATTCAGCAGGCTCTTGAAATCACATTTATCTACGTTACACACGACCAGGAAGAAGCTCTCACCATGTCTGACACCGTTGTTGTTATGAAAGGCGGTATCATTCAGCAGATTGGCACTCCACAGGATATCTATAACGAACCTGTAAATGCCTTCGTTGCTGACTTTATCGGTGAAAGTAATATTCTGGACGGCATTATGGTGCGTGACTTCCTGGTGGAAATCAACGGCACACAGTTTACCTGCGTTGACAAAGGCTTCAAACCAAACGAACTTGTTAACGTTGTTATCCGTCCTGAAGATATCGAGGTTGTTCCTGCTATCCAGGGTCAGCTGTCCGGCGTTGTAAAAAGCGTTGTGTTCAAAGGTGTTCACTACGAAATCACTGTTGAACAGGGTGGCTTTGACTGGATTATTCACTCCACACAGAAACAGAACGTGGGTGAACTTATCGGTATGAACATCGGTCCTGAAGAAATCCATATTATGAAGAGAATGAGGGACTAAGCTATGAAAACAAAATACATCAGTGCGCCATATCTGTTATGGATGGCAATATTTATCTTTGCCCCTTTGTGCCTTGTAGTGTATTTTGCATTCACAGACAAACGGGGTAACTTTACCTTTGAAAATATGAGCGCTTTGTCAACCTACGCTCCTGTTTTCCTGCGCAGTATTATCCTGGCCGGCGTGGCTACTGTGGTGTGCCTTATTATGGCATATCCAGTCAGCTACTTTATGTCCCGTATGAAAGCAAACCGTCAGAAAGTAATGATGATGGTTATTATGCTGCCAATGTGGATGAACTTTTTGCTGAGAACATACGCCTGGATGAGCCTTCTGGAAAGAAACGGTCTTATCAACAAATTCTTCGGTATGTTCGGCCTTGGCCCTTTCAATATGATCAACACCAACGGCGCTGTAATTCTGGGTATGGTTTACAATTACCTGCCTTTTATGATTCTGCCGCTGTATTCTACAATGGTAAAAATCGACCATTCACTGGTTGAAGCAGCTCAGGACCTGGGCGGCAACCTTTACCACGTGCTGACAAAGGTTCTTTTACCGCTGTCACTGCCTGGTATCACCACAGGTATTACAATG
This sequence comes from Oscillospiraceae bacterium, assembly GCA_017555565.1. GTDB lineage: Bacteria > Bacillota > Clostridia > Oscillospirales > Ruminococcaceae > RGIG3102. Next base: position 29,195 of record JAFZGF010000026.1, on the reverse strand, counting down.
GTATTTGTGCCATCCTGTTCCACATTCGTTATTTCCAGAATGCTGGGCGGCGACTCTGCCTTTATGATCGGCGACCTTATTGACCTGCAATTTTTAGGCAACAGCTACAACCCTCACCTTGGTTCTGCAATGAGTCTTGTTCTGATGGTGCTGGTACTGCTGTGTATGTCTGTTACAAACGGCTTTGCCGATGATGATTCGGAGGGCTTGTTATAATGAAATTACTGAAAAAAGCTTATTGGGCTGTTATACTGGCATTCCTTTATATGCCAATCTTCGTTATGATCGCGTTCTCATTCAACCAGTCAAAAAGCCGTACTGTATGGACAGGCTTTACACTGAAATGGTATGTGGAACTGTTTAAAAACGAAGCTATCATCAAAGCATTTATCACTACTCTGTTTGTTGCTGTAATTGCGGCCACAGTTGCCACAATTCTGGGTACAATAGCCGCTGTGGGCATCGATGCTATGAAAGCCTGGGAAAAATCACTGGTTATCAACATCAGCTATATGCCGGTTGTAAACCCTGATATCATCACAGGTATCTCATTGCTGCTGCTGTTCAACGTTTTCAGAGGCTGGTTTGACTTTGATTTCGGTATGGGTACACTGCTTATCTCACATATCACATTCAACGTACCGTATGTTATTCTGTCTGTTATGCCAAAGCTGAAGCAGATGGACTATCGTGTGTATGAAGCCGCCCTTGACCTTGGCTGTAACCCTTCACAGGCCTTCTTCAAGGTTGTTGTACCGGAAATTATGCCTGGTATTATATCCGGCTTCCTTATGGCACTTACATTCTCTATTGACGACTTTATTATTTCTTACTTCAACTCCGGTCACGCACAGACACTGCCTGTTGCCATCTATGCAATGGCACGCCGCCGTGTAAGTCCGGAAATGTACGCCCTTTCAACTATTATGTTCCTGGTAATCCTGACAATTCTGTTTGCGGTTAATATCAAGAGCATCAAAGATGAAAAGAAAGTAACGAGGTAAAATAAGTGAAAAGAGTTTTTAGTTTGATTGTTGCTTTGTGCCTTGTAGTAGCTATGGCAATGCCTGCTTTCGCGGCAAACGATGTGCTGCTGATTGCTCCTAAGCCAGACACTGCAAAGCTGGAAGCTGCAAAACTGGCTGATGAATACGACTGGAAACAGCTGGAAGGCCAGGGTATTACCCTGAACGTATTCAACTGGGGCGAATATATGTCCCTGGGCCAGGATGGCGCAATGCATGTAAATAAAGAATTTGAAGCCCTGACAGGTATCAAGGTTAACTATCAGACCTTTGATAACAACGAGGGTATGTATACAAAGCTGAAAAGCGGCGGCGCAATCTATGACGTGGTTATTCCATCAGACTATATGATTGCAAAAATGATCAAGGAAGATATGCTGCAGCCTCTGGACTGGAGCCTTATCCCTAACGCCACTATGTACATCAGCGAAAAATATATGAACCTGGAATATGACCCTGGCAATGTGTACTCCGTGCCATACACCTGGGGTACAGTAGGTATCATATATAACTCAACACTGGTAAACGAAGTTCCTGCCAGCTGGGCTGACCTGTGGAATGAAGAATATGCCAACGATATCCTTATGTTTGGCAACAGCCGTGATGCTTTTGCCATTGCACTGCTGAAAAACGGACGTTCCCTTAACCCAAAAACACTGGATGATGTGGAAGTTGCAATGGAAGACCTTATCGCACAGAAAGGTGTGGTACAGGCCTATGTAAACGATGAAATCTTTGACAAGATGTGTGGTGGCGAAGCCGCCCTGGCACCTTACTACGCAGGTGACGCACTGACAATGATGGAAGAAAACCCAGACCTGGGTTTTGTTGTGCCGGTAGAAGGTACCAATATGTTTACAGACGCAGCTGTTATTCCAAAAGATGCGCAGAATGTACTGGCAGCACATATGTATATCAACTTCCTTAACGAAGTTGATGTTGCCCTGGCAAATGCTGAATACATCTATTATCCTACACCACATATGGGTGCATACGAACTGCTGGACGAAGATATGAAAAACAACCCTGTTGCATATCCGTCTGATGATGTTTTGGCAAATACTGAAGTTTTCACCATTCTTGATGAAGAAATCAGCAAAGCTATGGATACAGCCTGGAGCGACATCCGTTCATTTAACCAGACTGCAAACGACCTGTTTGCACCTACTGTGTTCCTTATTCTTGTAATTGCAACTGTTGCAATCAACGTTATCCGCAGCCGACGGATCAAAAAGAGAATAGAATATTAAATAATTTCTCCCCTGACTTATGTCGGGGGAGTTTTTTGTTTTTAAATGATAAATGATATGCATATAATTTATCAAAAAAGAAAGATGGTAATTTTATGTTGTATCCTTTGCTTGTTTCCACCATGGCAGGTGTATCCACTGCTTTAGGCGCAGTTATTGTAATATTGCGAAAAGGTATATCTGATGATGGTATGGCTTTTTCCCAGGGGTTTGCCGCCGGTGTTATGCTTACAGTATCCCTTGCAGACATAATTCCAGAAAGTTTTGGTAAATATTATGTATATATGAATGGCATCAATGCGCTGAAAGCTGTAACGTCTCTTTTCGTTGCAGGCTGGATTATGGGCTGGGCTGTTTCCGGGATTGCTACCGGAGAAAGAAAATACAACGATGACAGACTTGTTTCTGCCAAAAGGATGGCAGCAGTTACCACTGCAGTAATGATACTGCACAATCTGCCTGAAGGCGTGCTTACATTTTTCACATCAGCAGAAAATACAGGAATGGGGCTTAAAATGGCTTTGGCAGTTGCATTGCATAATATTCCGGAGGGTATGGCTATAGCCGCTCCCGTGTGGTATGCAAGCGGCAGTAAACTAAAAGCATTTGCCCAGGCTTTTGGGGCAGGTATGGCAGAGCCTCTGGGTGGCGTTATACTGTTTCTGATTATGCACCAATATATTACAACCGCATTTCTCAATGGTATTATGCCGGTTGTAGCAGGGGTTATGTGTCAGACTGCAGTATGCGAGCTTATACCTAATTCTGTGGAAATATCAAACATTAAACACACTTTGTGTGGTATAATATCAGGAATATCGGTAATGAGTATTGGCTTATTGCTGTTTTAGTGATAAAATATAATTAATTATGCTCATTAATATGCTGAAAGGATTTGTATGAAAAGATTTCTTGCTTTGTTGCTTGTTTTGCTTACACTCAGCGGTTGCAGTGGATTTGCAAACAAAGACAATATAATAAATCTGCTGTCTTCTCCTAAACTTTCCCAGAGAGAAAGTGAAATAGTAGAGTGTATCAAAGCCCATCTGGGACGGGAGATTATCCTTAAATATCCAAAGCAGGGCGAAAATGTTTCACCGGTACAGATAACAGATCTTTCAGGTGACGGCACGGACCAGGCGGTTGTGATGTATACTGCACCTGGCCAGGGTGGCAATGTACGCATGGCGGTGCTTACAGCTTCTGATGAAGGCTGGCACATTGATTATGACAGCGAGGGCTACGGCACAGAAATTTACAAAATAATATTTGCCAACCTGGATGGAGAAAATGGCAGGCAGATTATTGTGGGTTATACCTTTGCAGACAGCAGTGAAAAAATACTTGCTGTGTATTCTGCCGATGATGAAAATATAAAAGAGATGGAATACCGGTCTTGCCAGGATTTTATTGTAGAAGATGTTACGGGAGATGATGTCAGCGATATCGTGCTGGCAGGCATAAACTCTGACAATAAACATACACAATTGCGTATTCTCAGCAACCAGGGAAATTCCGCACTGGCAGTTGTGGCGGCAAAACAGCTTTCAGTTCCTAATTCAAGAGTGACAAACATCATTGTCAGTGATACTGATTTCTCAGATAAAAATGCTATTTTGCTGGACTATACTGACAGCTACTTCCGTGTTTATACCCAGGCTGTATATTACGAGGACTATAATCTTAAAACAGTTCTTGATCCGGAAGTGGTGCAGAAACGATGGGTTTATGACTACAGCCTCAACAGCAAGGATGTGGACGGAGATGGTTTTGCTGAAACGCCTACTGTTATACTCAGCGATTTTTCACTAAGTGAAAATCTGAAATTTATGGAGTGGACAGGCTTTCTGTACAATGAGCCTGTGCGAAAATACTATGGTTTCTGCGAGGCAGACAGCGGTATTTATTTCCCGCTCCCTGACAACTGGCAGGATCTGGTGAGTCTGAGGTATGGAGAAGATAAAAACATATGGCAGGTTGTGAAAATTTCTGACGAAACTGTGTTAGCACAGTTTGACCTGCTTTCAACAGGTTACAGTTACCAGCTGGAAGACGATCAGTCTATGGCCAGTTCGGGCACATTGCAGGTAAGGATAACATTTGACGAAAGTGTTGCCGCTGACCAGCGCGAATATATTACCAATGGTATGATGTATATAAAATAGGAGGTTTTTATGGCCAGAATATTAGTAGTAGAAGATGAAGAAAGCATCGGTGAAGTTATAGATTTAAATCTTTCCCTGGCTGGTCACAGTGTTGTTCACGTGACATCTGCCGAGCGGGCTCAGGATTTATGGGATAACGGTGATAAAAATTTTGATATTGCTCTGCTGGATATTATGCTTCCGGGTATGAGCGGTGTTTCTCTGTGCGAATATTTCAGAGAAATGGGCAGTGATATAGGAATCATTATGCTGTCAGCCAAAAGCCAGGAACAGGACAAGGTTGTGTCCCTTTCTGTAGGTGCTGATGACTATATGACAAAACCTTTTGGTGTAAACGAACTGCAGGCCAGAATATCTGCATTGCTGCGCAGAATCAAAAAAGACGAAAAGGCTGTTCAGCCCCAGAATGAAGATACCATTGTATCCGGCCCGTTCTCATTGAATATGCGCAGTCGTATCCTCAGCAAAAATGGCGAAGTAATAGACCTTACCAGTGTGGAATTCAGCATTATGGAGCTGTTTTTCAAAAATGAAGGCATGGCCCTTACAAGAGAAAAAATCCTGGAAGGTGTATGGGGCCAAAACTACTATGGCGACATCAAGATAGTTGATGTAAATATCCGCCGTCTGAGAATGAAGATTGAAGAAGACCCTTCCAGTCCTGAATTTATTGTTACAGTATGGGGCTACGGCTACCGCTGGACAGTCTGAAATTGTAAAAGTATATGAATAAAAGCAGTATTACAAAAAGATGGATAAAGGGTAGCCTTACCACAACTATGGTGGTGTTGGTACTGGCTACCGCTTTCCTGATGATATTTGTGCGCAACTCATACTATTCTGCAGCCGAAAATGCTATCCTCAGCCGTATAAACTCCATCAACGGTACACTTACTGTGTCGGCAGATATGCCGGACAGCGAGCGCACGCGGATACTGTACAGAATGAGCGAGGAGTTTACCGAAAAAGATAAGTTCGAATTTATGTTTATCGGTACAAATGGCAAGATTCTGGCCACATCCACCGGCTTTATGCCAAATGACGACATGCATATGGAAGATACATTCAACGCCCGGGCCGCGCTGGACGGCATAGCTACAAATGTCTACCGCACACAGATGGGCGAAAAAGTTCTTACAGCCACCTGTATAATTCAGCCGTCAATAGACAATATCCACGCCATCCGCCTTGTAACAAGTATGGAAAAAGTAGATGGCGAAATTGCTGTTGTCGGTGCGATGGCGGCATTGTTCTTTGTGGCTGTAATTGCCTTCAGCGTTATGTCTGGTATGTATTTCGTGCGCAGTATTGTTTATCCTATCCGAAGTATTGAAGCCACCGCCGCCCAGATAAGCAAAGGGGAATTCGGCGTGCGAATAGAAAATACCTATAACGATGAAATAGGCCAGCTGTGCGACACTATCAACAATATGGCGGTCGAATTGGGCCGCAGTGATGAAATCAAGAACGAGTTCATATCTTCTGTTTCCCACGAACTGCGCACACCGCTTACCGCCATAAAAGGCTGGGCTGAAACACTTAATCACACCCAGGATCCACAGATGGTTGAAAAAGGAACAAAGGTTATCCTCAGCGAAACAGAGCGTCTGTACGCAATGGTGGAAAATCTGTTGGACTTTTCCCGTCTGCAGAATTCCGATATGAAGTTCACAAAAGAAAAAATGGATCTTGTTGCCGAAATTGACGAGGTAGTTATTATGTTTACTCCTCGATGTGCCCAGAACGAAATATCCCTTGTGTACGAAGGAACAGAAGATATTATTCCGGTATATGGTGATAAAGGCAGGCTGAAGCAGGTACTGGTAAATCTGCTGGACAATGCCATTAAATACACTCCGGCCGGCGGTAGAATCGAAGTGTCTGTAAACAACGATAAGAAAAACAGTCTGGTGCATATTTCGGTAGAAGATAACGGTAAAGGTATCCATAAGGAAGATATGGAAAAGGTTACTCAGAAGTTCTATAAAGGCAAAGGCGCAAAACGCGGCAGCGGCATAGGTCTTGCCCTTGTAAAAGAAATAATCACTGCCCACGGCGGTGAATTCAAAGTTGAAAGCGAGTATGGTGTATATACAAAAATGACATTTACACTGCGCACCATACGCTCTATGAAAGGTAAATAATGGCAGATAAAAAAGTTTCAATAGGCGGTCAGGCACTTATTGAAGGTATTATGATGAAAAGTCCTGAACAGTATTCCATTGCTGTACGCAAACCGGACGGCGGCATAGACGTGCAGGTTTTTGACAACAACAAAGTCAAATTCCAGAAGATTCCTATACTCAGAGGTATGATGAATTTCTTTGATGCTCTTGTTACAGGCTACAAATGTCTTATGCACTCAGCTGAAATAGCAATGGAAGGCGATTTTGAAGAAGATAAATTTGACCTGTGGCTGAAAAAACACTTTGGCGAAAAAAGCGGCGAAATTATTTCAATGGTGGCAGGTGTTCTTGGCGGTGGCCTTGCACTTGTGCTGTTTATGGTACTGCCTACAACCATCGCAGGCCTTGTGGACAAGGTTATTCCTCTTGGCAGTATGAAAACAGTTGTTGAAGGCGTTTCAAAACTGGTTATATTTGTTTTGTATCTGTGGCTGGTTTCAAAAATGGAAGACATCCGCAGAACATTCTGTTATCACGGCGCAGAACACAAAACTATTGCCTGCTACGAAGCCGGCGAGCCTCTCACAGTTGAAAATGTAAAAAAATATACCCGTTTCCACCCACGCTGCGGTACAAGTATGATGTTTATCATCCTTATTGTCAGCATCATAGTATTTTCGTTTGTGCCTTGGAAAGGTACTTTAAGCCGTGCGCTGATGAAGGTGGTATTCCTGCCGGTTGTAGTGGGAATTTCCTACGAAATACTGCGTTATACCGGCCGACACACAAACGCCTGCACAAAATTACTGGCAGCCCCTGGGCTGTGGTTTCAGCGCCTTACCACAAACGAGCCGGAAGACGATATGATAGAGGTGGCAATCGCCTCTGTAAATGCTCTTCTGCCACAGACTATTATCAATAAAGAAGAAAATACAGATGATTAATCTCAACACACTTTTTAAACAGATGACAGAAATACTGTCACGGAATGAAAATTGCGAACCAAAGTTTGAAGCAAATCAGCTTCTTGAATTTGTTCTGGGCAAATCCCGTCTTGACCTTGGCCCTATGTATCAGGTTTCTGATGCTGACCGGCAGAAGTTGGTTTCCCTTTGTGAAAAAAGAAAAAACGGCTATCCGTTGCAGTATATTCTTGGCTCCTGGCAGTTTTTTGACCTGGAGCTGGAGGTAGGGGAAGGTGTGCTTATTCCTCGCCGGGATACAGAGGATGTGTGCACAGCAGCTTTCGAATACATACAGCAGATAGATTCTCCAAATGTGCTGGACCTGTGCGCAGGCAGCGGTGCAATAGCTCTTGCAGTAAAAAAATATTGCCCGGATTCTACAGTTATGGCCATAGAAAAATATCCCGAAGCATTTGAATATCTTAAAAGAAACATAGACAAGACAGGCCTGCGGGTACTTCCGGTTATGGGCGATGTGTTCAATTATGACTGGATAGTGGAAGAAGAAACCTTTGATGTGATTATCTCCAATCCGCCTTATATTAACCCGGATCAGCAGGGTAAACTGCAGACAGAGGTAGGGTACGAACCTTCCACAGCACTTTTTGCCTCAGATAAAGGCCTGCGTTTCTATAAATTTATTTCCAAATACTACCGCCCAGCCCTTAAAGACGGAGGATATCTGATATTTGAATACGGATACGACCAGGCGAAGGCTGTTCGCGATATACTATTTGATACGGAATACCGCATTGTAAAAGAGATAGTGGATACAGCCGGTAACCCAAGAGGAATAATTGCACAAAAAGTGTAAATTATATCAAATAAATACTTGAATATTTGATATTTATATGATAAGATATAACTAAAATAACAACCAATAGTTGTAAAGTGAATATATAATATGAAGGGAAATAAATATGGCTACAGATAAAGAAAAGGCTTTGCGGACTGCGCTTGCCAATATAGAAAAACAGTTTGGTAAAGGTGCTGTTATGCGCCTGGGTGAAAATGTAACAATGAATGTGGATTCTATCTCCACAGGCTCACTGTCTCTTGACCTTGCCCTGGGTATCGGTGGTCTGCCAAAAGGCCGTATTGTTGAAATCTACGGACCAGAATCCAGTGGTAAAACAACACTTGCTCTTCACGTTGCAGCAGAAGCACAGAAAGCTGGCGGCAATGCAGCATTTATCGACGTTGAACATGCATTGGACCCTGTGTATGCAGACGCTCTTGGTGTAGATATTGACTCCCTGCTGGTTTCCCAGCCGGACACAGGCGAACAGGCTATGGAAATCTGTGAAGCTCTGGTGCGCTCCGGTGCTATCGATGTTATCGTAGTTGACTCTGTTGCCGCTATGACAACAAGAGCTGAAATTGAAGGCGAAATGGGCGACAGCCACGTTGGCCTCCAGGCACGTCTTATGAGCCAGGCTATGAGAAAACTTACATCTGCCATCGGCAAAACAAACACAATCGTTATCTTTATCAACCAGCTCCGTGAAAAAATCGGTGTTATGTACGGTAACCCTGAAACAACTACAGGCGGCCGTGCTCTGAAATACTATGCTTCTGTACGTATTGATGTTCGCCGTGTTGAAGCTATCAAATCCGGTGGCGAAGTTATCGGTAACAGAACAAGGGCAAAAGTTGTTAAAAACAAAGTTGCTCCTCCATTCAAAGAAGCAGAATTTGATATTATGTTTGGTCAGGGTATCTCCAAAATGGGCGAAATGGTTGATATCGCAGTTAAACTTGGCATCGTAAACAAATCCGGTGCTTGGTTCAGCTACGGTGACATCCGCCTTGGCCAGGGCCGTGACAATGCCAAAGAATACTTCAAGGCAAACCCTGCACTGGCAAAAGAAGTGGAAGACAAAGTTTTTGCCGCAGTTGAAGAAGCAAAAAACAAAGGTGTAAATGCCCTTGGCCCAGAAAAGAAAAAAGTAGGCAAAACAGTAATCAGCACAGCAACCGAAGCCAAAACAGAAGAAGCACCTGCTGAAAAACCTGTTACAAAGCGCAGAAGCGCCAACATAGACATCGATGTTGAATAGCATTAAAATAACAGACATCACAAAAACCAAAAAGGGCTTCAATGCCCTTTTTGCCGATGAAGAATTTCTCTTTTCGGTTGATGATGTGGTTTTATATCGCAACAATATACAGATAGGCTCTTGTTTTACCCGGCAAGAGCTTGCTTGTATTTCCAAACAAAGCCAGGATGCCAAAGCCGTGGACAAGGCGTATACGCTGCTGTCCAGCCGTATGCATTCAAAAAAAGAACTGTATGACAAACTGCTGCGCAAGTTCGAGCCTGAAAGTGCCCGCTATGCGGTGGATAAAATGGAAGAACTTGACCTGATAGATGACTCTGTTTTTGCGCAGATGAAGGCAGAGTATCTGTTGAATGTAAAAAAACAGTCTTTATCAGCTGTAAAACTCAAACTGGCTTCTCTTGGAATTGACAAAGATATTATTGATAGTGTATTATTAAGTTTTGAGCTGGATAATCAGATTGACGAGATTTCCAGTCTGTTACAATCAAAATACAGGTCTAAATTGTCTTCACCGGAAAAAGTCGTTGCATCACTTTTGCGCAAAGGCTTTAAATATGGCGAGATAAAGCAGGCCTTCAACAACTTGAACATAAATTTACAGGAGTATTAAATGAAAGTTACATTAGTTTCTCTGGGTTGCCCTAAGAACCAGGTAGACAGCGACATTATCGCCCACGGCCTGCTGAAAGCCGGCCACACAACCACAGCTGATATGACAGAAGCTGATGTTTGTGTTATCAACACCTGCGGTTTCATTACAAGTGCCAAGGAAGAAGCAATTGAAAATATCTTCAATGCGGTTGGTGCCCGTCTTGAAAACCCAAAACTTAAAATTGTAGTTACTGGCTGTCTTGCTGAACGCTACAAAGATGAAATTATGGCAGACATCCCAGAAGTTGATGCTGTTGTAGGCATTGGTGCCCACGACAAACTGCTGGACGTTATGGAAAGCGTTACAAAAGGCGAAAAACTTTCCTGCTACGGCCCAAAAACAAACCTTGATATTACAAAGAAAAGAATTATCTCTACACCACGCCACTATGCATATCTTAAAATTGCAGAAGGCTGTTCCAATGGTTGCTACTACTGTGCTATTCCACTTATCCGTGGTCCACACCGCAGCCGCCCAATGGAAAGCTGTATCGAAGAAGCAAAATGGCTGGCTGAAGAAGGTGTACGTGAAATCATTGTTGTAGCACAGGATATCACACGCTATGGCGAAGATATTTACAAAGAAAACAAACTGGCTGAACTGGTAACAGAAATCAGCAAAATTGACGGTATCGACTGGATCCGTCTGATGTATGCATACCCTGAAAGACTGGGTGATGATGTTATCGACGTTATCGCTACAAATCCAAAGGTTCTGCATTATCTTGACCTGCCTATCCAGCACATCAATGACCGTGTGCTGAAAAGTATGAACCGCAAAGGCGGCACAGATATCATTATGTCTGCTATCAACCGCCTGCGTGCAAAAGTGCCTGATATTTCCATCAGAACAAGCCTTATCACAGGCTACCCAGGTGAAACAGAAGAAGAATTCCAGCAGCTTTATGACTTTGTAAAAGACATCAAGCTGGAACGCCTTGGTTGCTTTGCATATTCTGAAGAAGAAGGCACAAAGGCTGCAACAATGCAGCAGATGCCAATGGAAGAAAGAGAACGCCGTGCAGATCTGATTATGCAGCTGCAGACTGGCATCATGGCTGACAAACAGGCAGCTATGGTTGGCAGAAATATCGATGTTATCGTTGATGATTACGACAGCGAAAACGAACTGTTTGTCTGCCGTTCTGTATATGATGCACCAGAAATTGACGGCGAAGTATATATCTCCGGCGATTACCCTGTAATGGTTGGCGAAATCTACACTGTACATATTACAGAAAGCGATGTTTACGACCTTTACGGTGAACTTGTAGAAGAATAAGGAGCACAAAGTATGAATTTACCTAACAAACTTACACTTCTGCGATTTGCACTGGTACCTGTATTTATGGTGTTTATGTATATTGACAACCCATATAGCTACCTTATCGGCCTTATAGTTTTTGCTGTTGCTTCCTTTACAGATTTTCTGGACGGCAGCATCGCAAGAAAATATAATATGGTTACAGACTTTGGTAAATTTATGGATCCGCTGGCTGACAAACTGCTGACAACTGTTTCACTGATTTATCTGTGCCTCAATGGTATGTGTCACGAAGTGGTTATCTGCATTGTTCTGGCCAGAGAATTTGCAGTAAGCGGTATCAGACTTATTGCAGCTGCAAACCCAAAAGGCGGCAAAGTTATTGCCGCAGGTATGATGGGCAAAATGAAAACTGTGCTGCAGATGGTTGCCAGCATGCTGGGCCTTCTTGCCATGGCACTGCTTTCTATGGGCACTATCCCACAGGCAACATATGATATGATGGCTATGGTTACAAATATTCTTATGTGGGTTATGGCTGTGCTTACAGTTGTTTCCGGTATGCAGTATATCGTACCAAACTTTGACCTTATCAAAAACGCAAAATAATATTGACAAACCAGTTTCTTAATAGTACAATGTACTCATAAGGAACTGGTTTTACATTTTATACCCTTGAAAAATATACGGGTATATGGTATTATAATCAGTAGTTGAATAGTACAAATGCGTTATTATCAAGACTAGTAACCGGTGTAAAAATCTGACAGAGAATAGGTGTGACCCGCTGAAAGCACCTTAGATGCAATAAACCGGCCAATGCCCTTGAAAGCAGGTCTGGCGAAGTAGCAGTAGCCAGTCACGGCTGTCCCCGTTACAGGACTCACAAGATATAAATCGAAGTGGAACCGTGGTTATTTATGCCGCCTTCGTTTACCCGTGGGGTAAATGCAGGCGGTTTTCGTTATATTTCGGTCTTTGGTTTAAAATTTTGACAGGCTTTTAAGCCGGAAAGGACATTTTTTATGAAACATATGAATGTTTTCAACACACTTACACGCAAAAAAGAAGAATTTATTCCGCTGGTTGAAGGCGAATACAAAATCTATGTTTGCGGCCCTACAGTTTACAACTATATTCACATCGGTAATGCCCGTCCAGCAGTAGTTTTTGATACACTGCGCCGTTACCTTGAATACAAAGGCAACAATGTAAAATATGTTTCCAACATCACAGACGTTGACGACAAAATCATCAAACGTTCTATTGAAGAAGGCATCACTTTTGAAGAAGTTGCAAGAAAGTACGAAAACGAATACTACCACGATCTTCAGGGGCTGAATGTTCGTCTTGCAGACGCACGCCCAAGAGTTTCTGACCATATTCCAGAAATCATTGATATCGTGCAGACACTTATCGACAAAGAACACGCATACAGAGTTGACAACGGCGACGTTTACTTCCGCGTTCACTCCTTCAAAGACTATGGTAAACTCAGCCATCAGCCACTGGAAGAACTGGAAGCTGGCGCAAGAATTGAAGTGGGCGAAATCAAAGAAGCAGCTGCTGACTTTGCGCTGTGGAAAGCTGCAAAACCAGGCGAACCACACTGGCACAGCCACTTCTCCGAAGGCCGTCCAGGCTGGCATATCGAATGTTCAGCAATGAGCCGCAAACACCTTGGCGAAACTATCGACCTGCACTGCGGTGGTCAGGACCTTATCTTCCCACACCATGAAAACGAAATCGCACAGAGTGAATGTGCTTCTGACAAAGAATTTGCACGTTACTGGATGCACAACGGCTATATTAACGTTGACAACCAGAAAATGTCAAAATCTCTCAACAACTTCTTTACAGTAAGAGATATTTCTGACCAGTTCGGCTATGAACCAATCCGTTACTTCCTGCTGACAGCACACTACCGTTCACCACTGAACTTCACACGTGAAGTTATGGAACAGGCAAAATCTTCTCTGGAACGTCTTTACACAGCAAGAGAACAGCTGGACTTCCTGGCAGGTGCTTCCACAGGTACAGAAGAAACACTGAAAGCTGTTGCTGACAAACTGAAAGCTGAATTTATCGAAGTTATGGACGATGACCTGAACACAGCTGACGCTCTGTCCAAACTGTTTGAACTTGTTACAGCTATCAACACAACAGGTACACTGCAGTCCAAAGAAGCTATCGTTTACACAGCAGAAATCTTTGACGAACTGGCTGGCGTTCTGGGGCTGCTTTACAACAGAAAAACAGACGAAATTCCACAGAGAGTTAAAGACCTGGTAGCTGAAAGAACAGAAGTTAGAAAAGCTAAAAACTGGGCAAGAGCTGACCAGATCCGTGACGAGCTGGCAGAACTTGGTTACATCGTAAAAGATACACCACAGGGCCCACAGATTATTGCCAAATAATTGAATTACTATAAAAGAAGAGATGCACCTACAAGGTGCATCTTTTCTTTTTCTATACTATAAGGAGTTATACTGACTTGCTCATGTCAATTACTCGTTGTCCGTTAGATAACTCATACTCTTTTTCGGCAGCAAATCCACATTTTTCATAGCATTTTATTGCCCTGATATTTTCTTTTCTGACCTGCAGGTTAACTTCTTTCAGCTTAAGGTCTTTTTTGTTTCTTGCTATATATTCTTTTATCGCTCTTTCACCTATGCCTTTGCAACGATAATTTTTATCTGCGATAAATATTCCCAAAGTTGCCACCGGCAGGCAGGAGTGCTCTTTTTCCAGCCATATAGCACCTATCAGCTTGCCGCCATAGAACAGATAGCTCCATCGCAACAATCCGTTACTGATCAGTACTGTGAAAAAATCACTATTATCCGGATAAATTTTATTCTGGAATTTATCCAGTTCATTTTCAAAATCCTTGTCAAATCTGCAGTGCAGATGTACGTTGTCTTTTGTAATATCTACAAAGTCCAGCATATAAACCACCTTTGTCAGTTTTCTAATTATAGCTTACTAAATATTTATGTTATAAAAGAGAAAAAATTGTGGATAGTTTGTTAATATACTGTAATTAATTTATTAAATGAAAAATACCGCCGTTGATTTTACAACAGCGGTATATATTATTTGTTTTTTTCTTTCAGATAGCACACAGGACACAGCGATTCATATTCCACATTGTTTTCGTTGTCTATGGCAACCTGCTCGCCTTCGAAGACGAATCTGCCGTTTATCTTTCTGGCATTGAACATAGCTTTTTTGCCACATCGGCATATAGTTTTCAATTCTTCTATACTGTGGGCCAGTTCCAGCAGTCTGCTGCTGGCGGCAAAGCCGTTTGTCAGAAAGTCTGTACGCAATCCATAACATATTACAGGAATATCCATTTCTACAGCTATCCAGAACAGCTGGTCAGCCTGGCTTGTGGCAAGAAACTGACATTCGTCCACAAAAATGCAGTTCAGCGGACCATTTGCCGCAATATCATTTTTTACAATATTGCTTAAGCAGTCATCAGCTTTAACCAGATAATTTACTTTTCTGGACACACCCAGCCTGCTGACAACAGTGTCAGCACCTTTGGTGTCGATGGTCGGCTTAAGTATAATGGTACGCATTCCGCGTTCTTCATAGTTATGGGCGGCCTGCAACAGCATAGTTGACTTGCCGCTGTTCATAGCACCGTATTTGAAATATAGCTTGGCCATAATTTATTCCTGTGGTTTGTTTTTGTGAGAAACTCTGTAAGAGAGGGCCATAAGGCTGTCACGCAGGTGAACATTCTCAACTATCATTGTTTCGTCATAAACAGTAAAGTCAAAGTGTGAATAGTTCCAGATGCCTTTAACGCCGGTCTCAATAATTTTTGGCGCCAGCTGTTCAGCAACATCTTTTGTAGTGCATGCGATAATGATATCCACGTGTTCCTGCTGACAGAATTCGACGAAATTGTCCATAGACAGAATTTCAAGGCCGAAGAGTTTGTTGCCGATAAGGGCTTTGTCATTGTCAAATACAGCCACAAGTTCCACACCAGTGTTTTCTTTTATAACAAAGTCAGCAACTGTGATACCCATTGTGCCTGCACCAAGAAGAATAGCGCGCTGTTTGCCTTCAGGGAACAGCAGTTTTTCGATTTCTTCATGCAGCAAATCTACAGAATAGCCAACGCCCTGCTGACCAAAACCGCCAAAGCAGTTGAAGTCCTGGCGCACCTGGCTAGGAGTAGAGCCCATAATATGAGCCAGCTGGCTGGAAGAAATTCTTACTGTGCCGTTGTTTTTCAGTTCAGTTATGTATCTGTAATATCTTGGTAAACGGCGGATTACCGGTAAAGATGCTTTCATATGTGACATACTAATACCGCCTTTCAATAAAAATTTTAATACATAAATTATACTACAAAGTTGGAGTTTGTCAAATAATAAACAAACTATTTTGATAATATTTTCACAAATTTGTACCATACTCTATAAAAAGGAGGTATTTTATGGGCAAAGAGTACAATAATGATCAGGACAATATAGAAAAAGACGGAACAGTAGAGAAGACAAAAGGCAAATACCCCATACATTGTCTGACTATAATAGGGCAGGTGGAAGGCCATTCAGAAGCCGGTGGTTCTATGAAGACCACAAAATATGAGCACGTTATCCCGCAATTGATACGGGTGCAGGAAGACCCTGAAATTAAGGGCTTGCTTATAATACTGAATACAGTAGGCGGCGATGTAGAGGCAGGGCTTGCACTTTCAGAACTGATATGCGGTATGACAAAGCCTACGGCCAGCCTGGTGCTGGGTGGTGGCCATTCCATAGGCATACCTTTGGCGGTTTCTGCTGACCGCTCGTTTATCGTTCCCACTGCCACAATGACTATACACCCCGTGCGACACAGCGGTACAGTGCTGGGAGTTACACAGACTATGGATTATCTTGAGGCAATCCAGGACAGGATAACAGGTTTTGTAACTTCCAACAGCAATATATCAAAAGAGAAATTTACACAGCTGATGCTGAATACGGGTCAGCTTGTAATGGATGTGGGCACTGTGCTCAACGGAAACCAGGCAGTGGAAGAAGGTCTGATTGACCAGATTGGCTATCTTTCTGATGCGCTGGAATTTCTTTACAGTGCTATTGAAAAGGACAAATAACAGTTTAAAAAAATAAAATTATATGTTATAATATAATGTAATGCAAAAATAAAACTCCGGTTAAAACCGGGGCTTACATATACGGAGGAATTATGACAGTATTCGATGCAGTAATGCAGGGAATTATTCAGGGGCTTACAGAGTTTTTACCTATTTCAAGTGACGGACATCTGTCCATTTATCAGCATTTTACAGGCAATTATGGTGAAAGCGCCTTGATTTTTACTCTTATGCTTCATCTTGGCACACTCGTTGCCGTTTTTATTACATACAGACAGACAATATGGGAACTTATCCAGGAAGCATTTTCAATGCTTTATGATCTGTTCCACGGCAGACTTTTCGGCCGACAGCCAAACGAATTGCGCAAAATGATATATATGCTTGTTATCACAACTCTGCCGCTGTTCGGCTTTGTACTGGTGAAAGATTTTATTACATCTTTTGCAGAAGACAAGGATATTATTGTAGAAGGTCTTTGTTTTCTGTTTACAGCTGTGATGTTGTTTACAGCTGCAAAATGTGTCAAAGGCAGAAAAACAGCCAAAGCTATGACTGTGAAAGATGCCCTTATAATAGGTTTTTTCCAGGGGCTGGCAATACTCCCTGGCGTGTCCCGTTCGGGTTCTACAATTTCCACCGGTCTTTTGCTGGGCTATAGCAAGGAATATATGGTTACATATTCCTTCATCCTTTCCATTCCGGCAATTCTGGGGGCCTGTGTATTGGATATCCCAGAAATTGTGGCGGCAGGTATGGTTTATTCCTGGCCGGTTATAATTGCAGGCCTTGTATCCAGCGCAATTGTAGGCTTTGTGGCCATCAAACTTATAAAATATCTTGTTATCAATGACAAGTTCATCATTTTTTCATACTATACATTTATACTTGGTATATCTGTATTTCTTATCGGCCTTGCCGAAAAATTTTTAGGTTTCACTTTTGTGATTTAATTTCAAGGAGATATTATGGCAAACAAATCCGGAGCAAAGAAAACTGCCACCAAAACTGCAACAAATAAAAAGTCTTCTGCAAAACCTGTAGCTAAAACTGCAGGCAAAAAGCGCGGCAGACCTTCAAAACAGGCAAAAAAGCAGGCGGATATCAATCGCGCCTGGAGCATTGTTATGTTTGCAATGGGGCTGCTGCTGACTGCAATGGCTTTTGTGGAAGGCGAAAAGTTCTGGGCGTATCTGCGCGAAAACTTTATGTTTGGTGTATTCGGCTTTTCCAGTTACTTTATTGGTCCTATCCTGCTTTACATAGGTGCACTAACTGTAACAGACAAACCAGTCAAGCTTAAAATGTTCTGGGCATCCGGCTTTGTGCTTCTGCTTTCCAATTTTATGCAGATATTCTTTGTTGGAGGCGTCAGCGGAAAAGGTCTGGCCAGCATTCTTGTGGAACTTCACCGCCTTGGAAAAACAGTAAATGTCAGCGGCGGCATACTGGGCGTAATTGGTGTGTTTATGGGTCAGTCTATGGGCACAGCACCTGCACGAATTATTATCACTGTGCTGACAATAGCATTCTTTATGTTCCTTACAGATACCACACCTTATGATATCTATCTGAAAATGAAAGAAAAGGCTGAAAAGGAAAAAGAAATCCTTGCCCAGCAGATGGAAGCCAGCCGTGCAGCCAAAGCTGAAAAACAGATGATTAAAGAACAGAAAAGGCGGGAGGCTGAACAACTGCGTCTTGAAGCAGAGCGTGAAAAACAGATTCTCGAAGCCACACGTCCTAAATTCCCTATGAAGCAGATTGATTTTGAAATCGACGATGCTCCTGCACGGGATGTTTTTGAAGATATTTCAGAGTTCTCAGAAGATGATGTTCGGGTTGCTGTAGAACAGACATTCGATGATGTAAAAGAACAGAAATCCATCGAACAGCAGAAAATTGACGAGATAATGAAAAAACTGAATCTTTCCCACGATGATTCAGAAGAAAACAAAAAAGAACTGACAGGCAAAACTTTGTCAGAAATTGAAAAAAGCAAGAACAGTCTTACCCAACGGGAAAAAGATGCCATCGTTCCGGTGAGTGAAATAGCTCCGGAACTGGCACCTGAAGACAAGGCATATATTTATAAACATCCGCCTATTGACCTGTTCCAGAAAGGTAACCGGGCTTCCCGGGGCGATGTGGAAAGTGAACTTAAATCCAACGCAAAAAAACTGGTGGACACCCTGGAAAGCTTTGGTGTACAGACAAGAATTATCGACATCAGCCGTGGTCCGGCAGTTACCCGTTATGAACTGCAGCCTCTCGCAGGTGTAAAAATCAGCAAAATCACAAACCTGGCCGACGATATAGCCCTTAACCTTGCGGCCAGCGGCGTGCGCATCGAAGCACCTATTCCAAACAAAGCTGCCGTGGGTATCGAAGTGCCAAACAAAAAAGGCAGTTCTGTAAGTATCAGAACAATTTTTGAAAGCCAGCAGTTCCGTTCATCAAACAGTCCTCTGACAATTGCTCTTGGTATGGACATTGCAGGCAATGTGGTTACTACAGACCTTACCCGTATGCCACATCTGCTTATTGCAGGTTCAACCGGCAGCGGTAAGTCAGTATGTGTAAATGCCATCATCACATCTTTCCTGTACAAATCCAGTCCGGAAGATGTAAAACTTATTCTTATCGACCCTAAAGTGGTTGAATTGGCTGAATACAACGGTATCCCACATCTTATGATGCCGGTTGTTACCGAACCTAAAAAAGCTGCAGGTGCCCTTGGTGGTGCAGTTGCAGAAATGGAAAAACGCTATCGTCTCTTTGCAGAAAACTCTGTAAGGGATATTAAATCTTTCAACAAACTGGCTGCTTCACAGCCGGAACTGGCACTTGAAAAAATGCCATACATAGCAGTTATTATCGACGAGCTGGCTGACCTTATGATGGTAGCTGGCAAAGAGGTTGAAGACTATATCTGTCGTCTGGCCCAGAAAGCCAGAGCAGCAGGTATTCATCTGATAGTTGCCACACAGCGCCCGTCAGTTGATGTTATCACCGGTCTTATCAAGGCCAATATCCCTGCCAGAATCGCCTTTGCGGTTTCTTCCCAGGTAGACAGCCGCACTATCCTTGATGGTGGCGGTGCTGAAAAACTGCTGGGCATGGGTGATATGCTGTTCCTGCCTCTTGGCGCCAGCAAGCCTATCCGTGTTCAGGGCACTTATGTTAAAGATGAAGAAATATCTTCTGTAATCGAATTTATCAAGCGAGACTTCGTTGCAGAATACAATCAGGAAATGATTGAAAACATGGAAAAGCTGGCCACAAAGGACAAGTCCTCTGCCCAGGGCGGTGAAAAATCTGCCGAAGCAGGTGACGAAATGTTGCCAAAAGCCATTGAAGTTGTAGTAGAGGCAGGACAGGCTTCCACATCTCTGCTTCAGCGCAGGCTGAAGCTGGGTTATGCCCGTGCTGCCCGTATAATGGACGAAATGGAAACTATGGGCATCATCGGCCCATATGAAGGCAGTAAGCCTCGCCAGGTGCTTATCACCAAAAACCAATGGCTTGAAATGACTCTTGGCCAGAGCGAATAACAAACTTTCAGTATGGGGTGGTCTCCCGGACGCCCCGCTTTATATAAAAACGAAAGGATAATCTGATGTTTACAGAATTTTTACCTATATCAAGACAGGAAATGCTGGAAAAAGGCATAGACCAGCCGGATTTTGTAGTTGTAGGTGGCGACGCCTATGTTGACCACCCATCATTTGGTACAGCAGTAATTGCCAGACTGGTGGAAGCACTGGGCTTTAAAGTATGTATTCTCGCACAGCCAGACTTCTCAAGCTGTGAAAGTTTCAAGGAATTTGGCAAGCCTAAATATGGTTTTCTTATCGGCAGTGGTAACGTTGACAGTATGGTTACACACTATACTGTTGCGAAACGCCGCCGCGATACCGACGATTATTCCCCAGGCGGTAAAGGAGGTCTGCGCCCAGACCGTGCTCTTACGGTTTACAGCCGCCTTGCAAAGCAGGCTTATCCAGATTTGCCGGTTGTTATCGGTGGTATAGAAGGTTCTCTGCGCCGCTTTGCTCACTATGACTACTGGAATGATGAAGTTATGCCATCAATTCTTGTGGATACTGGCGCAGATATTCTTTCCTATGGTATGTCAGAAAGACAGACCTACGAAATCGTAACCCGCCTTGCAAAGGGTGAGCCAATCAGCAGTATGACTGACATTCCTGGCACCTGCTATATGACCACACAGGACAACCTGCCTGACGGATATGTGGAATGTGCAGGCTTCAACAGAGTAAAATCAGACAAAATTGCATATTCTAAAGCAACCCGTCTGCAGATGGAAAACCAGGATCATATCAAAGGCAAAACAATTGTGCAGAAACAGACTGACACAATGTATATGGTTCAGAATCCACCGGCAAAACCACTGTACAGAAAAGAACTGGACAAACTGTTCTCTCTGCCATTTACACGCCTGCCACACCCAAGCTATGAAAAACTGGGCGGTGTTCCATCTATCAGAGAAGTTGAATTCTCTATTATACATAACCGTGGCTGCTTCGGTGGCTGTAACTTCTGTGCTATTACAATGCACCAGGGCCGTTTTGTAACCAGCCGCAGCCACGAAAGTGTTGTGGCCGAAGCTGAAATGATTTCCAAATCACCTAATTTCAAAGGCTATATTCACGACGTTGGCGGCCCTACAGCTGATTTCCGTTTCCCATCCTGCCGCAAACAGGTTACAGAAGGTATGTGTACAGACAGAAAATGTCTTGCTCCTACACCTTGCCCAAATCTTCTTGTTGACCACAGTGACTATCTTGAACTGCTGAGAAAAGTAAGAAATGTTGAGGGTGTCAAAAAAGTATTTGTTCGTTCCGGCCTGCGTTTTGACTATATGATGCAGGAAAAAAATGACGAATTCATCACAGAACTTGTTCAGCACCATGTAAGCGGTCAGCTTAAAGTTGCCCCAGAACATCTGGCAAACAACACTCTTAAACATATGGGCAAACCACCTATCGGTGTTTATGACAGATTCTCCAAAAAGTTCTACCAGGTGACTAAAAAAGTTGGCAAAGAACAGTATCTTGTTCCTTACCTTATGTCCAGCCACCCTGGCAGCACTATCAAGGATGCGGTTGACCTGGCAGTTTACCTTGCCAAAAACCATATCAGACCGGAACAGGTGCAGGACTTCTACCCAACACCGGGTACAATCTCCACATCTATGTACTACACAGGTCTGGACCCATATACTCTTAAACCGGTTTATGTAGCAAAAGACAGGGAAGAAAAGGCCCTTCAGCGCGCACTTCTGCAGTATTACAACCCAAAAAACAGACAGAAGGTTATAGATGCACTGAAAAAGATCCACCGCGAAGATCTTATCCCAGTCCTGCTTGGCACAACTCCAAGAGCAAAAACAGAGATGGCAGCCAAAGGCCAGACTCCTATGCGCAAAAAGAAACCTGCCGCTGACTGGAGAGAAATTCAGAAAAGAAATAAACAGATAGGCAAAAATAAACAGTGAGAAAAATAAATTTATTATCGCTATTTTTGTGTTTGTGTATGATACTTTCAGGCTGTCAAGGGCTTTTGCCACGGCAGCCTGCTGTTGACTATAACAACACAGTCACAATGCTTGATGTAGGCCAGGCCGCCAGCACACTTATAGAAAGTGACGGCCAGTTCTGCCTTATAGATGCAGGTAAATACGGTGGGGCTACAGATATTGTTTCATATCTTTCCCATCGAAAAGTAAAGAAAATTGACCTTCTGGTGCTGACACATTTTCATTATGACCACACCAGCCAGGCTCTGGATGTTATCCGCAATTTTGATATAGGTACAGTACTTATCCCAAAACTGTCAGAACAGAATATCCCGGATACATATTTTTATAAATCCATTATTGAAGATTCGAAAAACGGATATTACAGCATTATGTATGCCCAAAACGGTCTTGAATTTACACTTGGGCAGGGTGTGCTCAAGGTTTTGGGTGATACACCGGATACCGACAATATAAATAACACATCTGTTGCTACATCTTTTACAGTAAATAATGCTGTATATGTGAATACCGCTGACTGTGAATCCGACAGAGAACAGGAACTGCTTGAATATCTGCCAGAAAAAATCAGCTTTTTTACAGCGGGCCATCACGGTTCTTCCGATGCCACGTCACAGCGGCTGTTGGATAGACTGAATCCTGCCGTTGTGGGTATTTCCTGTAAAGAAGACAACGAATACGGCCACCCACACAGTCAGATGCTGAAAAGGCTGGCAGATATGGGCATACCATATTATATAACCTATGAAACAGGCAATATTGTATATTCTTTAGATACACAAACAATAATAACAGAATAATTGTATATTATAAAAGGACACCTTTCGGTGTCCTTTTGTTGTGCACATTTATTTCACAATTTGTATGTTATACTGTTATCAAATGGAGGTGGCGATATGATTACTGTTTTCAATAGAAAACTGCTCTTATCCACTATGAATGTGGAACAGTATGCCAATGCGAAAGATGAACTTGCAAAAGCTGGTATAGGTTTTCGTGTTGCAACAAAGGGAACCAATTACAAACATACAATGCCCCGCACATATAATGTAAAGGGTAGAACAGTTACCAAAACAGGTCTTGTTTATGATTTATATGTCCACGAAAAAGACTATAATAAAGCAATAGCAGTAATAAATAAAAAAGGCGATTTCTGATGAAATCGCCTTTTAGCATGTTTATTTTTTCCAGAACATTATTATTTGTGGTATGTAGTCAGTAAACATTTCCAAAGTAACATCTCTGTGTATAAAGCTCAGCACAGCCATTGCAACACCTGCAATAATTGTAAGCATACCGCCAAGAAAGGTTTCTGACTTTAGTTCGCGTCCTATAAATACAATAAACAGACCTAAAGGAACAAAAAACAGAGCAATGGAAAAATCAGCAATGATTTTCCATATAATCAGTGCAGCAATAGCAAAAAATAATAACCAATACATAAATTACCCCTTATTCTATATCCTTCAGATCAAGAAATTCTTTATCACTTCTTAAAATCCTGCATACAGGACAACGTTTTACCCTTTCGATAATTTCATCCTTTTTTGCTTGCGGGATATCTCCCTCAATTTCAGTTTTAATAAAGAATTTTACATTGTTCAGGTCACTTTTATCAATATCAACCCATACAGTAACCTTGTCATACTTCAGTCCTTCGCGGTCCAGCACCATACGGGTAGTTATATTTGTGCAGGCAGCATAGGCGCTGCACAGTATATCAGTTGGGCGGGCATACATATCACTGCCACCTTCATGCTTGATAGTGTCGGCGTAGAAAATATGTTTGCCGTCAGACAGTTCAGTGATATAATTGTCACCTTTGCTTGTAGCTGTAATCATATAATCACCTGCTTTCCTTTGGCACGATAAATCTCAGGCTTGCCGGCACAATTTCAAAGCTTACTTCCTGCAGATATTCAGCTTCACCATCATTTACAAGGGCAAAAGGTTTTGCACCCCTAACAGTAACTTTTTTGCACTGCGCATAGCGGATATATTTTTTCATTGCAGGGTCTTGATACTGTGTGCCATTTGAAAAGTTTTTTACGAAGAGTGGCAATTTTATTCTGCTTGGTGGCAATGCCACGTTTACATCAATAAGACCGTCATTTGTTACAGCCCTTGGAGTAACCTTAAAGCCACCGCCACAGGCTATACCGTTGCTTACAGCGCACATCAGAGTGTCGCCTTTGTACAGCAGTTTATCGTCAGCATAAATCTCCATATATCTGCCCAGTTTTTTGCATACATTGTATGCTATAGACATATTATATGCCATACTGCTGCCGATTACAGGTATTTTTTTGAATTTAGGCATGTCCACCGCTGTATTGGCATCAAATCCCATATTGCAGATATTTACACAGTGTTTATCATTGTATTTTATTGTATCTATTACAACGCTTGGTGAAAAAAGCTGCTTTATCAGATTAAAATAATCTTTGGTATCTGCGCTGAAATTGCGTATAAAATCATTGCCGGTACCGAGAGGGAACACACCTACTTCTGCGTTTTCGCAGTTTACACAGCCGTTGATTACCTGGTTAAGTGTTCCATCACCGCCCAACGCATAAAAACGGTATTTTTTATCCTTGTTTTCGCACAGAGTTTTTACAAACTGTGTAATATCTTCGCTGCTCTGAGAAATATGTACCTGGTAATTCAGTCCCGCTTTGTTGCAGGCTTTCTGTATATCGGGAATCATAGCAAGAGCTGTTTTGTTTTTTCCTGCGGCAGGATTTAAAATAAAAACATAATTCATATACCGACTTCTCCTATTTTCTCTATACAATAATTTTACTCTTAAAAAATACCGTTTGCAACAGTTTTAAAAACTACATTAATAATTTTGTATATATTTTCAATAGAATATATTATTTATAAATGGTATACTTGAAATATAAAGATTATTTTAATCGAATAAAGGACAGAAAGGATACGACTATGGGTATTGAAAATGTAAGAAAAGTGAAACTTGGCCACTATCCAACTCCGCTTGAAAAAATGGAAAATCTGACAAAAATGCTGGGCAAAGGAGAACTGTTTATCAAACGTGATGATTCAACAGGCCCTGCTTTTGGCGGTAACAAGGCAAGAAAGCTGGAATATCTTATCCGGGAAGCAATTGACACAGGCTGCACAGCAGTTCTTACTGTTGGCGGCACACAGACAAACCACGGTCGTACAACTGTTGGTGCGGCTGTAAAATATGGTTTGAAACCTATCCTGGTTCTTTCTGGCAAAGATACAGGTTATCTTTCCGGCAACCTTAATCTTGATGCTATGATGGGCGCAGATATCTACTTTGTAGCCAATCCGGCTGACACACCAAGGGTTATTGAAGATGTGTGCGAAAAATATGCACAGCAGGGCGATAAGGTTTATGTAATCCCAGGTGGTGGTTCCAACCCTGTTGGCGCGGTGGGCTACATTATGTCTATCAAGGAAATCCTGGATCAGATGGAAGAAGAAAATCTTAAAATTGACCACCTGGTATGTACAGTTGGTTCTATGGGTACATTTGGCGGTATGCTGTTGGGCGCAAAATATTTTAACGCACCATTCGATGTAATTGCTGTTCCGGTATCACCTGCACCAAAAGGTGACAAAGAAAAGGCTGTTGCAGAATTTGCAAACAAGGTTAGTGAAACATATGGCATGGGCATTACAATCTCTCCGGAAGAAGTAAAAATTGCCTACGGCCCAGATGATGCACCATACTCTGGCGAACAGTATAATAAACCTGACCCAATAACAAGAGAAGCTATCATCACTCTTGCAAAGAGCGAAGCTATCTTCCTTGACCCTACATACACAGGTAAAACATTCCGTGCATTTATGGATCTTGTAAAAGAAGGCGACTGGATTAAAGAAGGCGAAAATGCACTTTTCCTCCATACAGGCGGCGCGATGGCACTGTGGACAAAAGAACATCTGGACGATATGCAGGACCAGCTGAGAGCAAACTGCACAACAACACAGCTGTAATTGAAATAAAACAATGTTATATAATACTAAAGCGGGGTATATACCCCGCTTTTTCTTTATTTTACTGGGAAAATCAATATTAACGCAAAACAATGTTTTACAATAGTAAATTATTGATTTGAATATAATTGCATTAGGTTATTGTGTTTTTAGAACAAAAATTTACTCAAATAACCGGTTTTCCCGTTCCAATTCCTTTACCAGTTTAACACAGTCTTTATATACTTTGAAAACAAATCCGGACATCAGTGCAACAAATAACACTACACCAAATAATTCTTTAGGCCGATGAATAAATGCAGTTACTTCCATCACAAGAGTAAGAAGAATAACAGCCAGCAAAACAGTTGCAAGTTTTTTTATCTTGTTGGCGTGTGCCAGTTCTTCTCTGGTGGTGTTAAACATTTCAAAAGGCGTGCCATCGTTTTTCTTTCTATAGTATGCCCATCTGTGGAATCTGCCCACTTCTTCAATTCCGCTTTCAGCCAGAAACTCTTCAAAGGCAACTCTGCCATCTGTGCCTGGCATATGGTCAGTAAAAACTATTTTATATGTGTATTCACCAGGAGCACAAGGTTCAAACTCATATCTTACAGCAAAAGCGCTTACAAGGGCCTGACCTTCCTGTGCTTTTTTGTTCAGCCATTTTTCTTCTTCTTTGTATTGACCTATTGTCCACCAGTGCCATTCAACTTTTCTCATATCCTATACCTCCATAACCTTTCTGCCGTTTGCGGTCAGTTCTTCCAGTCTTGCCAGTTCTGCCATAAGGGCTGCTTTGCCCTGGGTTGTTATCACATATTCTTTCTTGCGGGAATTTTCTTCTTCGCCAGCTGCCTCTATCCAGCCTTTTGTCAGCAGGTTTGTTATTGCCCCGTACAGCGTACCTGCTGCCAGCACCAGCCTGCCACCCGACATTTCCTTTACATTCTGTATTATTCCATAGCCGTGCATAGGCTGCATCAATGAAAGCAGAATATAGTAGATAGCCTCAGTAAGAGGGGCGTTTATATTCTTATCACCCATAACTACACCTCATTATATATAGAGTTGCGATATATCGCCTTACGATATATATTATATCGGCGCACGATATATTTGTCAATATGGTTTACAATGTTTTTTTGATAATGTATAATTATTAAAAAATATCTGGAGTATGGTAATGGATTTTGCGATAATAAACACTCCTATTGGTGCCCTGCGCATAGTAGAAGAAGATGGTTATATAACAGAAATAAAATATGTATGTCAAATAGCAGAGGAAGTTTTACCCGAAACCGATTTACTGAAAGAAGCAGCAAATCAGCTTTGCGAATATTTCGATGGTTTGAGAAAGGAATTTACACTTCCCCTTAATCCAAAGGTATCACCTTACAGAAGAAAAGTTTTGGAAGCGCTTATGCAGGTGCCCTTTGGCTCTACGGTAACATATAAGGACCTGGCAGAAAAAACAGGCAATCCCAAAGCTGTGCGTGCAGTAGGCAGCGCCATGAGAACAAATCCTATAATCATAGCCATACCTTGTCATCGTGTACTTAAATCAGACGGCAGCCTTGGCAACTATTCAGCTGGCGGCCCTGCCAACAAAGACTGGCTGCTTACTTTTGAACATCAGAATACATATGGCTTGTGGGGCCTGTTTTAAAATACAAACATAAATAAAGGAGATTATTATGGAACTGAAGTATATGACAGAAAAGGAAGTTAACTCACTTCTTGATATGAAAACTTGCATCGGTCTTATGAACAATGTTTTTACAGCTTTTGCAGAAGGCAAAATGGAAAACAAACTGCGCAGCGTTTTCCCGGTTGATGCAGGCAAAGTGTTTGGTATTATGCCGGCGATTATCCCTACTGAAGATGTTTGCGGCGCAAAGCTGATTACAGCTTTCCACACAAACCACGCCAAAGGTTTGCCAAGCCACCTTGGCATAGTGGCGGTGTTCTCCAATGATGACGGCCAGCTGCAGGGTATCTGTGACGGTACATCCATCACAGCTATCAGAACAGCCGCTGTTTCAGCCCTTGCCACAGACCATATGGCAAGAAAAGACAGCCGTATAATGTGCCTTATCGGCGGTGGTGTGCAGGCTACAATGCACCTGAAAGCCATCACTCTTGTAAGAGATATCAAAAAAGTTACCATCTGGTGCCCAACATTGGCTGAAAGCGAAAGATTCTGCGAAAAACACAAAGCAGAATACCCAGATATCGAATTTGTACCTTGCGCAAACTGTGAAGATGCAGTAAAAGATGCTGATATTATAAACACAGTTACACCATCCAGCGTGCCTGTACTGTTTGGCGCCTGGGTAAAAGAAGGGGCACATATCAATGCAGTTGGTGCCTGCGCCAAAGCAAACAGGGAGCTGGACACAGAATGTATGGTTAAATCCCGTCTGTTCTGCGACAATTATGATTCCTGCAAAAACGAAGCAGGGGACTATATATTCCCGCTGGAAGAAGGCGCCATTACAGAAGCGCATATCCTTGGTGACCTTGCCCAGGTTGTAAGCGGCAAGGTAACAGCAAGAGAAAAAGACAGCGACATTACCTGCTTTGAATCCCAGGGCCTTGCCTGCGAAGATGTTGTGTGCGCAGCATGGTTGTTAAAGCAGTAAGATAAATTTGAATTTGGCGAATAGAAAGGGGGTTCGGGGAAAGTATTTCCCCGAATACAAATAGCGAAGTCTGCGGAGAACAAGCAGAGAGCCAGGGTAAGCAAAGCGTAGCGTAGCTTACAGGTGGCGATATGCTTGTGTAAATCGAGGGAAAATTACAGTGCGAAGGAACAAAGTGAATGAGGTTTGTAATTTTTCCCGATTTGTAGCAGACGGAGCATTCCACACTTGTGCAGCGTTTGTGGGGTGTGGGGGAATCGCAACCCCCACGTTTTGGTTACTTTTGCGCCAAAAGTAACGCCAGCGCAGCGTAAAAAGAGTTTGAGTTTATACAAGAGCAAGGATTCTTCACACCTGCGGTGTTCAGAATGACAGAAT
>JAFZGF010000025.1 GCA_017555565.1 Oscillospiraceae bacterium | reverse complement strand
CGCGGGGGAATCGCAACCATAAATGGCCCTGAAAAACAATCGTCGCATACTGCGACGGGCTGAAGCCCCTCTTGTCTGCTCGTTGTTTTCCCGTCCTCGCCGGAGCCGGCAGACCCCTTGTCACTTCGTGACATTCCCCTAGCAGGGGGACCTCCGTCTCCCTTCATCCGCCACTGGCGGCGGTCGACTCCGTCACCCGCGCTTTTGGTTACTTTTGGCACCAAAAGTAACGCCAGCGCAGCGTAAAAAGAGTTTGTGTTTATGCAAGAGCAAGGATTCTTACCCTGAAGGTCACACGTCGACTCGTTTTACTCGCTCAGAATGACAGAACAATAATCTGTGTTGTTTTACAACGGGCGGATAATATCCGCCCCTACGCAGTTTTTGGGATGTTTCGGGACGTCGAGGACGCCGTCCCCTACGCGATTGTTCATACCACAATCTGTTCGCTAAATTCAAATTTGTCCAACCGGTTTATTTTAATACACAAAAACAGTCCCGGCAGATAATTCTGCCGGGACTGTAAATATCTTTATAAACCTACTGTTTTACGGGTGGCTTTTCTGTTATATTCTGTTATTCAGCGATTTTTGCGCCGCATTCGCTGCAGAACAGATCTTCGTCATCTGCAGGAGCACCACATGATGGGCATACTTTTACAGCAAGTGTGATTTCTTCATCTGCGAAAGAATCTTTTACTTCTTCCACAACATCTGCTACTTCCAGCTTGATTTCTTCAATAACTTCGGATACATCTTCCTTGATTTCTTCCAGAGTGTATTCTTCGCCATTATTGAGCTCTTCCAGTTTCAGCGCTTCCAGCTTGGCTTCGATTTCTGCCACATTGTTGTAGTACTGTGTCAGCAGTTCTTCGTTTGTTTCACCGGTTTTGCGCAGGACATAGTACAGTTCGCCCAGCTGTTTATGAGCTTTTGACAATTCATTTTTCAGTTCCAGCTCGTTCATTTTCTTTTTGCCTTTGTCCATTGCTTCACCAGCTACAACCTTTGTCTGTTCAAAGGCTTCAGTAGCAACTTTTGTGGCTTTGTCAGCAAATTTTGCAGAAGCTTCCATCAGGTCTTCAAATAATTTCATAGTAATTCTCCTTTATTTATAATCAAAATTGTTTACATAAAGAATTCTGCCAGCATAGAGTTGGCAGGCAGACTGCCAAGAGGCAGATAGCCGATGTTATCAAACACTTCCAGCAACTGTAACAGTCGCTGTCCTTCTGGGCTGTCATCAGCATACTGCTGAAAATCCGCCAGGGCAGAGTGCATAATAAGAATCTCATAGCTGAAAGATGTGTCCAGCAACAGATCCGCGTTTGGCTTGAAGATTTTGATATACTTGTCTTCACCTTCGCAGACTGACGGCCACATAGAAATTGTTTTCTGCGGTGTGTGTCCGCGGTATTTGTGGTCGCGAATCATTCGGCGCAGCATACGGATATCCCTTGTGGGCAGTATACGCTGACCACGGAAAGAATATTCTTCCCTTAAACCTGCGTAGATAGTGAATGTTTCTTCTTTCGGAATAAGCTCCAGCAAAGCAGGATTAAGGGCGTGTATGCCCTCTACAATTATAAATCCGTCATCTATCTCTATCTCGATGGCGTCTTCTATGCGCATTTCAGTTGTGAAATCAAATTCCGGGAATTTAGCCACACCTTTATCCAGCAGTTCATTGAGACAGGATGAGAAAAGTTCCAGTTCGATGGCTGTTACATTTTCATAATCCTTTTCGCCGTTGTCAAGGCGTGGATAGTCATCTTTATTTTTAAAGAAGTTATCAAGGGAAATAACCCGCGCTTTTTTGCCCATTTTTATCAGCTTATCCTTCAGCTTGTGGGCTGTGGTGGTCTTGCCGCTGGCGGAAGGCCCGGTAAGCATAATGATATGGCGGTTTTCTTCGATTATTTCCTTGGCCGCCGCATAAACTCGGCTTTCATACTCAAATTCACAATGGCGGATAAAGCTGTTTTTTGACAGTCCCCGTGTGTTTATAAGGTTTAAATCTACTAATCTTTTTGGTATCCAAATTGCCGGCATGTATCAAACACCTCATCTTTTCTGGCAATAATTGCGGCGAAGTCTTTGATATATTCGTGTGGATATTTGTAGTTGTAAACTCGTTTAAGTTCACCGTTTGGGCCCACAACCTTGCTTACGCCGCCTGCACCGCAGGAGATAATTGTCTGTATCTCTTCCATTATATATATATTATACAGACTTTCGTGTCCAGATTGTGAAAATCCCACATTTTCCAGATTTTTTACCGTAGATTTCTGACGGTACATATAATAAGGCTTGTAGCCGTAATCTGCCAGGATGGAATTTTTGGCTATCATCTTTTCTACATCGTCATAATGATGCTCTTCATTTTTGATAACCAGGTTTGATGCGCGTTTAAGGGTAAGGGTGTGGACTGTAATATTTTCAGCACCCAGCTCGATACAACCGCGCAGGCTGTGTTCAAAACCTTCCACAGTATCTTCCGGCAGGCCTGCGATAAGGTCCATATTGATGCTGTCAAAGCCTGCTGTTCGGGCATCAGCAACACAGCGCAGGAAATCAGCGTGGCTGTGGTTGCGGCCGATGGCTTTCAGCACATTGTCCTGGAAAGTCTGCGGATTTATGGAAACACGGTTTGCACCGTACTTTTTGATAATTTTCAGTTTTTCAAGGTCGGTGCAGTCCGGTCTGCCTGCCTCAACTGTATATTCCAGCACTTTTGACAAGTCAAAGCATTCCCGTACGGTCTTCATAACCTGCTCCAGCATAGAGGCTGTGATGGCAGTAGGTGTGCCGCCGCCCATATAGATAGTTTTAAGATTAAGGCCGGATTCATCCGCTTTTTTTGCTGTGTATCGGATTTCTTCACAGAGATTATCCACATAGCCCTGCATCAGATGGCCCGCGCTTTTGATGGAAGTGGACACAAACGAACAGTAACTGCAGCGTGACGGGCAGAACGGGATGGAGATGTACAGACTGTAATCCTTTGGCTGACCATTTTCAATTACCGGTTTCTGCAGTTTGAAAACATCAGTGCAAAGATCTATTTTTTCTTCACTGACAAGATAGTTTTCTCGGAACATAGCCTGCACTTTTTCCAGGTCGCCTTCGTTTTTATACATATTGCGCATAAGGCGCACCGGGCGCACCCCAGTCAGCACACCCCAAGGCAGGCCGTGACCAGTGGCTTTTTCATACAGTTTGTATGCACCAAGGCACAGCTGCATTTCTTCTTTC
Organism: Oscillospiraceae bacterium; assembly: GCA_017555565.1. Lineage (GTDB taxonomy): Bacteria > Bacillota > Clostridia > Oscillospirales > Ruminococcaceae > RGIG3102. Next base: position 19,554 of record JAFZGF010000025.1, on the reverse strand, counting down.
GGGCCCTTTGCATCATAAACCACCTTATCGGCATAAGCATTGCCGCCTAAGTTTACAGATATATCAAAGCCGCTGTCTGTCTTTTCTATAAGGATATAATCTGTGGCTGGCAAGGCAGGAGTTTTATCAAGTTTTTCCACTGTAAGCTGTCTGAAAAACATTCTGGACAGCTGTTCTATTTCATAGTGTGTGTCGTAATTTACTAAAAATAACTGCATAAAATTCTCTTTATCTCAGATTTTTAAGATATGGGTTCTGCACTTTTTCCTGGTCCAGTGTGGAGAAATGATTATGCCCTGGCAGAACCTGTGGGTTGTCATCAATGATTTCAATAATTTTTTTCAGGCTTTCTTTCAGCACACTGAAGTCACCGCCACGCATATCTGTGCGGCCCACTGTGCCTGCAAAAAGGGTGTCGCCGCAGAAGAGCATGCCATCTGCCCACAGGCAGAAGCCACCTGGTGTGTGACCAGGGGTGGCAAATACAAACAGCTTGATTTCGCCGAATTTCATCACTGTTTTATCTTCGTAGGATGTGGTGCCTTCCAATTCAAAAAGAAGGGCATCTTCAGCACCAAGATATACAGGGCAGCCAAATTCTGCCACAGTTTCAGCCAATGTTTCGCGATGGTCTGCGTGGCCGTGGGTCAGCAGAATAGCTTTCAGCTGTGCGCGGTCATTTTCAAGTATTGTTTTCACTTTTTCAACATCGGCACTGCAGTCTATCAGCACAGCATTGCCGCTGTTGTCAGTAATCATAAAGCAGTTTGTAAAATATGGGGCTTTGCCCATAAGATGATAGGCTTTCATCAGCTGTTTCTCCATTCGTCAGTATCGATAATAATTGTAACCGGGCCATCGTTGGTAAGGTTTATCTGCATATCTGCGCCAAATTCGCCGTGCACCACCTTGCCAAAGCCCATAGACTGCATTTCAGCCAGGAATTTTTCGTAAATAGGAATAGCCACATCAGGCTTGGCAGCCTTTACAAATGATGGTCTGCGGCCTTTTTTTGTATCTGCAAACAGTGTGAACTGGCTGACTACCATACAGTCCATACCAAGCTCCAATGGACCTACATTCATCTTGCCGTCACTGTCTTCAAAAATGCGCAGCTGACTGATTTTGTTTGCCACTGCAAGTGTATCTTCAGGCACATCGCCTTCCCTTACACCAAAAAGCACCACAAGGCCAGGGCCCATTTCCTGCTTTTCGCCGCCGTTTACTGTAATCCAGGCGTCTTTTACTCTCTGAATAACTGCTCTCATCTGTATTGGTAACCTCTTTTACTGTAGATTATGTTTAAGGAGGAATATTGCATTCCTCCTTTATGTCTGTTTATATCAGCTTCTTTCAACTGAGATAACATTCTTTGTCTTTCTCAGTTTTGTAATAATGCTGTTGAGATGGTCGGTGTTTGTAACACCAACTGTAACATTCATAGCCAGGCGCTTGTCCGCTGTCTGCTTGGCATTGAGGGCGTAGATAGGAACTCTCATACTACCCAGCTGTGTGGAAACTTCTGCCAGGGCCATGCCGTTGTCCATAGCCACGATTTCAAGGCTGGCCTTGAAGTCTTCGGCAATATCGTCTGCCCAGTAGGCCTTCACCCAGCGTTCCCGGTTTTCAGGGTCGATGTTCTTTGGCTGGGCATTTACACAGTTCTTTTTATGGATGGAAACACCAAAACCGCGGGTGATAAAGCCCACAATTTCGTCCCCAGGCAGTGGTGAACAGCACTTGGAGAACTTAACCAGGCAGTTATCCAACCCTTCAACAATAACACCGTTGGAGCTTTTTGGCTTTTTGATAGGTGCAGTAACCACCTTTTTCTCGATAGGCAGTTCATGTCTTTCCTTTTCTTTCTGGAGTTTTGTCCAGGCTTCGCGGGCTTTGAATATAACCTTTGACAGCTGCAGACCGCCATAACCCAATGCACCGAAAAGTTCTTCCTTGGTGTTGAACTTCTGTCTTCTGGCCAGATCTTCAACAAAGGCGTCATACTCTTCGTCAGAAAGGTTTATAAGGTTGCGGCGCATTTCTTTATCAAGTGCAGCTTTACCTTCTATGATATTTTCTTCTTTTCTTTCCTTTTTGAACCAGGAGCGTATTTTGCCCTTGGCTTCGGAGGTGGTAACAATGTTCAGCCAGTCACGGGACGGGCCTTTGTCTTTAGGGCCTGTAACAACTTCGATGATTTCACCGGTGTTTACCTTGTAGTCGATGGAAACCATACGGCCGTTTACCTTGGCGCCTATCATACGGTTGCCTACCGCCGAGTGAATGGCATAGGCAAAGTCGATAACTGTAGCCCCTGCAGGCAGGTTGATAACATCGCCTTTAGGCGTGAAAACATAGATGTCTTCCGGCACAAGGTCACTTTTAATGGAGGCCAGCAGTTCTGTGTTGTCATCGGTATCCTGCTGGTTTTCCAGCATCTGACGTACCCAGGCCAGTTTTTCGTCCATTGTGTTCTGTTCCTGGATGCCGGATTTATATTTCCAATGGGCTGCGATACCGTATTCAGCGGTATAATGCATATCCCAGGTTCTGATCTGGATTTCAAACGGAATACCGTCCCTGCCGATAACTGATGTGTGCAGAGACTGATACATATTTGATTTAGGTGAAGAAATATAGTCTTTGAAGCGTGATGGAATAGGGCGGAACATATCGTGCATCAGCATAAGGGCATTGTAACATTCGGATACATTGTCCAGAATAATTCTTACAGCGTAGATATCGTAAATATCGCCGATATCACGGCCCTGGATATACAGTTTGCGGTATACGCCGTAAACGCTTTTTACCCTGCCGAAAACTGTGGCATTTTTAAGGCCAAACTCGTTCAGCTTTTCCTTTACATTGCCAACTATGCTGTCTACAAGGGCCTGGGCGTTGATATCGCGCTCGATAACGTGTTTTACTTCGTCATAACCGATAGGGTCAAGAATGCGCAGTGAGATGTCCTGCAGTTCGTCCTTGATTTTACTCATACCAAGGCGGTGGGCAATGGAGGAATAAATATCCATTGTTTCCAGAGCCTTGTCGCGCTGTTTCTGTGGTTTCCAGCCTTCGTAGGTGCGCATATTGTGCAGACGGTCACAGAGCTTGATAATCATTACACGTATATCCTTGCTCATAGCCAGCAGCATTTTGCGCAGGTTTTCGGCCTGCTGTTCTTCCTGTGTGGACAGCGGAATCTGACCCAGCTTTGTAACACCGTCAACCAGCAGGGCAACTTCCTTATTGAATTCTTTTTCAACTTCCTCGATAGTAACCGCTGTATCTTCCACAACATCGTGAAGGATAGCCGCCACGATGCTGGTAGAATCCATGCCCAGCTCGGCGAGGATGGCCGCTACAGAAAGCGGATGTTCGATATAAGGCTCGCCTGTTTTTCTGAACTGGCCGGCGTGGTTCTTTTCAGCCAGCACATAGGCTTTCTCTATCATTTCCATATCGTAGCCTTTGCCGGATTCTTTCAGCATAACTCTCAGTTCATCATATTTCATATAAACACCACCTATCAGGTTTATTGAAGAGCAAGAAGGATTTTACTGCTCATCAGGTCCTTCTTATCTTTTACTGCCACTGGGGCATAATAGTTCATTATATCTGTACGGACCGGTTCGATAAGGCCCAGATCCAGCAGAATATCAATTATAACCTGTATTTTGCCGCTGGACATAGTATTGAACGCACAGAACAGCGGGCGCAGGTCGTCACAGTTTACTTTGTCCGCCATAATTTTTCTGTAAATAAGAACCACATCGTTTCTTACAGGGCACAGCAGTTCTTTCTTGGACTGTGAAAGATTAAAATCATTTATAAAAAGACGATAGATATCATAATCCTCTATCATTTTTTCGTTCATTCCCACCGGGCGCACCTCTTTGATACGCATTGAAACCATATCTCCGTTTTCGCTCTGGAATATTGACAGAGAGAAGCAGACATCGATATAGTCGCCCGGTTTGTAGGCAAATTCAGCAGGAGAAACATTGAACATAATGCCCTGGCTGATATGGTTGCCCTGGCGCATTTTGATGCGGACGTGCTTGCCGTCAGACACCGGGAACACCGCAGTAATCTGCACACCCTTGGCCATAAACAGCGGGCTTGGGTTGCCGTTGCCGAAAGGTGCCACAAAATCTATCTGTGAAACAGAATTTACATTGATTTCGTCCAGAGAAACCAGACAGTCGATGTCAAGGTCGGCAGTTTTGGACATATTTTCGTTTCCGTTGGCAAATTCATTGATGGCGCGGCGGAAATTTTCCAGATTTTCCTTTTCAGCAGCCAGGCCTGCGGCCAGTTCGTGCCCACCAAAACGGATAAGATATTCCTTGGTGTTTTCAAGGGCGTTGTGCAGGCTGAAAGCAGGTACACTTCGGCCACTGCCTTTGTACTCATCGCCGTCTCTTGTAAACACTATGGCTGGGCGGGAGTACTTTTCCACCAGACGGGAAGCAACTATACCCACAACACCCGGATGATAATGGTCACCCCATACCACGATAACGCGGTCTTTAAGCATATCCGCATTGTCCTGCAGTTCGTTGGTGATATCTTCCGCCATTATATTCTGTGTTTCCTGGCGCTTGCGGTTTTCGCTGTCAAGGAATGCGGCCAGATTGTCTGCATCTTCTTCATCTTCGCTCAGCAACAGTTCAAGGGCGCTGGTGGCATCTGACATTCTGCCCGCGGCATTGATGCGGGGAGCAATTGTATATGCGATATTTTCGCTGGTAACTTCTTTGCCTGCCAGGCCACTGATTTTAATCAAACTTTCAAAACCACAGCGTGGTGCTGTGTTGAGTATTTCAAGCCCGGCTTTTACAAGTGTTCTGTTTTCGCCTGCCAGCAACATAAGGTCAGCAACTGTGCCGGTGCATACAAAATCCGCATAATAGTCCAGCATTTCTTCGCAAGGCACACCCTCAAGGGCACACACCAGCTTGAAAGCCACACCTACGCCTGCAAGAATTTTGCAATGGGAAGTATCATCTTTCTGCAAAGGGTCTACCACAGCAAGGGCCGCAGGAATTTCCCGTTTTGGCAGATGGTGGTCTGTAATAATGATATCCAGACCTATTTCGTTGGCAAAAGCCACCTCGTTGATGGCAGAAATGCCGTTGTCAACAGTTATAACCAGGCTTACGCCCTTTTCCTTGAATTTTGCGAGGACGGAACTGTTGAGACCGTAACCCTCGTTTTCTCTGTTTGGCAGTTTGTAGAAAACATTTGCACCCACACTTTCCAGATAGGTGAAAAGAGTGGCTGTGGCACATACACCGTCCACATCATAGTCGCCGTAAACAACGATTTTTTCGTCGTTTTCCACCGCCTGCCATATACGCCGCACTGCTTTGTCCATGTCTTTCATCAGGAAAGGGTCAGACAGCGGCGCACTGTCCAGATATTTGGTAACTGCCTGTTCTTTGGTGTGAACAGACCTGGATAAAAGCACCTTTGACAGCAAAGTGCCAACACCCAGCTCTTTGCACAGACTGTTTACATCATTCTGTGCAAATTCGTTGACTTTCCATTTTCGATAAAGCATCTAAACCTCTATATTATTTTTTATTAAACGAAATTAAGTGACCATCTAAGAAGATGGTTTAGTGACATAACTGTAATTTTGTCCGTTTTCTGTGTAAAATCAAATTTTTGTGTAAGAGCGAACATCTCAGCCGTCCGTTATATAATCACACAAGTAACACTCCTGTCATTCCGAGCGAGTGAAATGAGTCGAGGAATCTTTGCTTTTGTGTAGGCATAAAACCTTTGCCCTGCTGCGCAGGCGTTACTTTTGGTGGCAAAAGTAACCAAAACCGCGGGGGTTGCGATTCCCCCGCACCCCAACGCTGCACAAGTGTGGTTTGCTACGTCTGCTACAAATCACGGAAATTTGAAACCTCATTCGTTTCACTCATTCGCTCGACAAATTTCTTCGTGATTTTCGTAAAAATATTTCAACCTGCTAAAGCCCTTGAAATATTTTTACTATCCGCAGACTCCGCTATTTATATTCGGGGACTATTCCCCGAACCCCTTTTATAATAAATCTGCTGAATCATAGTATTTTATCTACGCCAAACAGCAGTGAAGCACTGTCCACTGCATATTTGTCTATGGTCTGTAGTTTTCGCAGATGAACTGTGCCACGCGGACACCGTCTACAGCGGCAGACATAATGCCGCCTGCATAACCTGCACCTTCACCGGTAGGATACAGACCTTTGATATTGCTCTGGTAATCTTCGCCACGGAAAATTCTTACCGGGGAAGATGTACGGGTTTCCACACCAGTCAGCAGGCTGTCTGCAGCACCAAAGCCCGGCAGTTTTCTGTCCAGCACCGGCAGGGCATTGCGCAGATTGTCTGTGATAAATGATGGGAACAATTTATTGAAATCAGCCTCTGTAACACCCAATGGATATGTAGGCTGAACACGTTTCATATTTATGCCTGCCTTGCCCTGTAAAAATCTGTCTGCTGTCTGGGCAGGTGCTTTGTAGTTTCTGCCGCCAAGTTCAAAGGCTGTTTTTTCCAGCTTGCGTTGGAATGCGATGGCTTTTGTAAAGTCATCATCAAAATCCTTTGGCTCAACTGACACCACCAGGGCGCTGTTGGCATTTTTGCCATCACGGGCATGTCGGGACATACCATTAACCACAACAGTATTTTCTTCGCTGGCGGCGGCTACTACCTGGCCACCAGGGCACATACAGAATGTGTACACACCGCGCTCACCCTTGGTGTGAGCCAGCTGGTATTCGCCTTTTGGAAGGGATGGGTGCCCCGCCAGGTCGTGATACAGACCTTTGTCAATTTCGCTCTGCAGATGCTCAATACGCACACCCACGCTGAAAGGCTTTGCCCCCATATCCACGCCGCGGTCTTTCAGCACAAAGAAAAGCTCCCTTGCACTGTGGCCTGTGGCAAGTATAAGATTGTCTGTTGCAATTTCACCATTTGTGGTTTTAACGGCAGTTATTCTGCCATTTTTTATAACTATATCTGTCAGAGCGGTATCAAACATAATCTCACCGCCCAGTGACAGTATTTCTTTTCTGATATTTTTGATTACATCCACCAGCAGGTCGGTGCCTATATGTGGTTTTGCCATTTTGGCAATTTCCCGTGGAGCGCCATGGGCAATAAATGTGTCCATTACAAAGCTGCAGCGCTCGTCAGAAATTCTGGTGGTCAGCTTGCCGTCAGAAAATGTGCCTGCGCCGCCTTCTCCAAACTGGATGTTGCTGGCTGTGTTCAGCAGACCTTTTTCTTCAAAGGCTTTTACTGTTTCGATTCGTTTGTCTATTTCCTGGCCCATTTCCAGCACGACAGGTTTGAACCCCATCCTTGCCAGCACAAGGGCGGACATTATACCCGCAGGACCAAAACCACAGATAACAGGTCTGGTGACCATAGCTCGCTCACCTTTTGCAAATGTAATCTGCGGTTCTGCCTTTACGGAAATATCCTTGTGTTTGTTTTTGAATTTATCTTCTTTTGCAGGGTCTGCCAGTTTCAGCGCCACGCTGTACACAAACTTTACATCGCCTTTGCGGGCATCTATGCTGACTTTGTGCACCCAGATATCCTTTATCCGGCTGCGTGGGATTGCCAGCAGTTTTACTGCTTTGTCAATTGCCTGCCGATGGGAGGAAGAGATATTAAGTTTTATATTGTTTACAAGTATCATACCGATTCCTCCTTGCAGGAATTATTTTTTGATTGTAACTGTATAAACGCCTTTTACATAGGCTTTGTCTGTTGACGGAATAAGGAAATCCACCTCTACAGACTGCTGACCCTGGGCCGCAGTAAGTGTGGCCGCATCGATCTGTGCAATAATACTGCTGGCAGAAAGAGCATCCACTGCGGATTTTTCGCCAAAGACAGTAACATTGCCGATATTCTTTGTCATAACCTGGATGGCGTTATCTGCATCATTGATAACCTTGATTTCAGATACATTTACAACTCTTTCAACCAGGTTATTGCCGGAAATTGTCACTGTAATCTGGTGCAGTTCATCAAGACTGCGACAGCCCTGAGGCAATTTCAGGTCGAATGTGTATTTTTCGTCTGTTTTCAATGTAGCCAGGTCTATGTAGCCTGCCACAATATCAGTAAATGATGAGGCGCTGCCGGCCGGAACTGACAGACGGATATTTGCGGCAGACATTGTCTGTTTCAGCAGGGAAGTGTCAAATCCGGACGGAACATTTACATATTCCACTTTGAGAGGCAGGGTAACTTCTTTCATAATAGGGATAGTGATATCCACTTCGCTGACATTTTTTGTCAGCAGTTTGTCGTCCACCTCATTTCCGTTTTCATCATAAAGATGCATTTCACTGGACAGAACAGATGTCTGTGACAGTGTTTCGGTAGAGATAGTGGCGGCTACCACACGGGAAATGGTGTTGATTTTATATTCCGGGCCGGTAATTTCGATGGTAGCAGGGTTTGTGGATGGTCTTTCGGCCATATATTCACTGGCAACCACCACAGAGGAAATATCCACCTCTACAGGAAATTCCTTTGTAACCAGGCGGTCCAGGCGGACAGTTACGGAATCTTTGCTGTAAGAGTTGATAACAAAGTTTGCCACATTGGAAGTTTTGTCTGATGTGAGCATAAATCTGTATGTGCCTGCACCGTCAATGCCGGTGATAGTAGGATAAACTATAATATCGTCAGCTGTAAGGTCGCCGGTTACGGAACGCGGACCGGTTACAGAAACATCTACAGTAACAATATCCATTTCGATAACGTCAAGGCCAAGTGACTGATAGGCGTTCCGTCTGTACTGCATATTTATCGGCACATCGTGTATTGTTGTGGTATGTTCGTTGTTTACAAATATAACAACATAGCCCCACATCATAACTGCTATCAGCACAGAAATCCGGCGGAGAAAACGGTTATCGTCAAAAAGACGGGACAATCTGCTATTGTTCATCGTTTTTCCTCCTTAAAAAGCCGGTCTGGATGTTCTTTTCCTGGGCGTCCACTATCGGCTGGATAAATTCTTTTGTCAGCATTTCGTACAGCAGGTGTCTGTCCTGATGTCTGCGGAGAACGCCGTCCTTGGCATAGGAAATAGTGCCGGTTTCTTCGCTGACTACAAGGGCGATAACGTCGCTGACTTCGCTGATGCCAAGGGCCGCACGGTGACGTGTGCCCATTTCTTTACTGATTTCCAGGTTGTCAGACAAAGGCAGAACACAGCCTGCATGGGTAATGCGGCCGTCGTGTATTACAACAGCACCATCGTGCAGCGGTGAACCGTCGTAGAATATTGTACCTATAAGTTCTGGGGTGATGTCTGCATTTACAGGTGTGCCAGACTGTTTCACAGTTTCCAGACGTGTGAATTTTTCCATAACAATAAGGGCACCTGTCTGTTTTTCACTCATTCTTTCCACACCGTCACAGATTGCGGCGATGGATTTGCGCAGACGGTCAATTTCGGCATCTTCATATGTGCGTCTGTGCAGGAAATTTCTGGCCAGTATGTTCATACTGCCCATCTGTTCAAGGGCGCGTCTCAGTTCTGGCTGGAATACCACCAGCAGAGCAATAAGACCTACCTGCAGCATATTGTCGATAAGGAATGTAAGTGCCTTCAGTTTGAAATGCTGTGCCAGTATATACACCAGGAAAAACACAGTAACGCCTGTCAGCAACTGATAGGCCCTGGTTTTTTTGAACATACTCAGCACATAGTAAACAATAACTGAAATAATGGCTATATCCACAATATCTGCAAAGCCCACGGACTGCGCAATGCTGCCCAGACGGCTGATGATATCAGCAAAACCCATATTTCCACCACCTTCTATAAAAATCTCTGTATCAACAGAGTATAACTATCCTATCATAATATTTTAGCATAGATATAATGATATTAAAAGTAAATTTAAAAAATTGTAATAAAAGATTAATCAATTTATTACCACACAAACAATAGAATCAGTCAGCTGTTTTCAGCAGACAAACGCTGTGTACAGCTATACCCAAACCTTCGCCTGTAAAGCCCAGGCCTTCTTCTGTAGTCGCCTTTACAGAAACACGGGAAACATCACAATGAAGGGCATCAGCAATATTTTCGCGCATTTTTGGAATGTGAGGAGCAAGTTTAGGGCGCTGACAGAGAATTGTAACATCTACATTTTCCACATCTGCACCTTTGTCAAAAATCATATCCGCCACACATTTCAGCAGATAGAGACTGTCTGCGCCTTTGTATTTAGGGTCTGTGTCCGGGAAGTGCTTGCCTATATCCCCCAGAGCCATAGCACCCAGCAGGGCATCGCTTACTGCGTGAAGCACAACGTCAGCGTCAGAGTGGCCCAGCAGGCCTTTTTCGTAAGGGATTTCTACGCCGCCCATAATCAGCTTTCTGCCTTCAACCAGTTTGTGTACATCGTAACCGTGACCTATTCTCATCTTTTTCTCCTTTTTTATGTCATCTATTGTAGTAATTTTATAGTTTTCGTATGCGCCCGGGGTGATTTTCACCTTTATGCCGCCTTTTTCAAACAGCTGGGCATCGTCTGTAATGCTGTCGTCAAAAATTTCTGCCGCCAGTTTTTTGTACAGAGCCACATCAAAAGCCTGTGGAGTCTGTGTTATGTAGAGGGTATTTCTGTCCGGGGTATTTTCAATATATCCACCGCCTGACTGCTTTATGGTGTCTTTCACCTTTACACAAGGCACAGCCGCACCACATTCAGCCGCTGCTTCAACAGCCCGGTTGATAACCGCCTGGCTTACAAAAGGTCTGGCACCGTCGTGGATAGCCACGATTCCTTCGTCCCCAGTTTTTTCAATTGCATTAAGAACACTCAATGCGCGGGTTGCGCCGCCTTTTACCACAGTTTTCACTTTTGTAAATCTCTGTGCAATGGCACAGATTTCGTCATAGTTGTCCCCTGCGGTCATAATAATTTCATCGACATACCCGTTGTCCTGAAAGGCTTTTACCGAGCGGTGAGCCACTTCCAGCCCGTCCAGCTTATACAGCATCTTGTCAAAACCTATTCTTGTACCTTTACCTGCCGCAAGAACAACGGCATATACTTTTTTGTCTTTATACATAACATTCACCTGAAGATACAGTTTTCCATAATATAATAATTATACATCAAATACTGTGAAAATACAAAGAAAAGTAATTAATTTACACAAAAAAGACGGCACTCTGCCGAGTGCCGTCCTGTTGTATATTATTTGTTTCTTTTTCTCTGAACTGCTTTTGTAATTTCCATAATTGGAATGATGGAAATAGCCAGAACCATTGCTACCATATATTCAGCAAATGAAATGTGTTCAAATTTGAATGCCACGCGCAGGAATGGTACGTTGATAACGCCCACTGTGCAGATAAGGCTTACCACAAATGACAGCCACAGGAATTTATTGCTGCTGTTCATTTTGAAGATAGAGCCGCGGCGGCTTCTCATATTGAAGGAGTGGAAGATTTCCACCATAGACAGTGTAAGGAATGCCATTGTCATACCGTCAAGGCTGTTTGCAATTTCCCATACGCCGGATTCCATATAGTGACCAATAAAGTAGGATGCCAGTGTGAGAACAGAGATAACAAGGCCCTGGAAGCCGATGTCAAAGCCCATACCACCTGCGAAAATACCATCTTTGGAGTCACGAGGTGGCTGCTGCATACTGTCAGATTCTGCTTTTTCCATACCCAGTGCAATAGCTGGGAAGCAGTCTGTAATAAGGTTGATCCACAGCAGATGTACAGGTTCAAGAATTGTGAAGCCCATAAGTGTTGCTGTGAAAACAGAGATAACCTCTGCAATGTTTGCAGAAAGCAGGAACTGAATAGCTTTACGGATGTTGTCGTAGATACGGCGGCCTTCTGCTACCGCAGAAACGATTGTGGCAAAGTTGTCGTCTGCCAGAACCATATCTGCAACGTTTTTGGTAACGTCTGTGCCTGTGATACCCATACCAACGCCGATGTCAGCTGTTTTGATGGATGGAGCGTCGTTTACACCGTCACCAGTCATAGCTGTGATTTTGCCTTTGGATTTCCAGGCAGAAACGATTCTTACCTTGTGTTCTGGCTGTACACGGGCATAGACTGAATATTTTTCGATGTTTGCATTCAGCTCTTCATCGCTCATTTCGTTCAGCTGTGAGCCTGTGATAGCCATCTGGCCTTCACCCAGGATACCCAGCTGGTTTGCGATAGCAACAGCAGTATCCTTGTGGTCACCTGTGATCATAACAGCACGGATACCGGCATTGTTACATTCAACGATAGCATCTTTAACTTCTGGTCTGATTGGGTCAATCATACCGGACAGACCAAGATAAATCATATCCTGTTCCAGATCTGCAGCTTCGTTGGAAGCTGGTTTGTCATCATATTTTCTAAATGCGGAACAGAGAACACGCAGAGCCTGGTCTGCCATCTGTTTGTTTGCGGCCAGAATTGTGTATTTAACTTCATCTGTCATAGCAACAATTCTGCCATCGATGAATGCTTTTGTGCAGCATTTCAGCACTTCGTCAGGAGCACCTTTTGTAAACTGGATAAAGCCGCCCTGTGGGTCAGAATGTACTGTACTCATCATTTTTCTGCCGGAGTCAAATGGAGCTTCGCCAACACGTGGGTAGCTTGCCATCAGGCTGTCTTTTGGCAGACCTTCTTTGTTTGCATCATTTACAAGGGCACATTCTGTAGGTTCACCTACTGCCTGACCGTCTTCAAGGTTTGCGTCAGAGCAAAGTGCCATTGCTGTAAGGTGCATTTTTTCATTTTCTGTAAAGCGCTGTACAACTGTCATTTTGTTCTGTGTCAGAGTACCTGTCTTGTCAGAGCAGATAATCTGTGTACAGCCCAGAGTTTCAACAGCTGTCAGTTTTCTGATAATAGCCTGGTTTGTGCTCATTTTTGTAACGCCGATAGACAGCAGGATTGTTACAACAGCAGACAGACCTTCCGGAATAGCGGCAACAGCCAGGGATACAGCTACCATAAATGTATCCAGCAGCATTTCGCCAGAAAGACCTGTGGACAGGTTTCTGAAAATATCAACTGCAAAAATAACGATACAGATGCCGATTACCAGCATTGACAGCAGTTTTGACAGTTCGTTGAGTTTTATCTGAAGTGGTGTTTCTTCTTCTTTTGCATTTGTAAGAGCGTCGGCAATTTTGCCCATTTCAGTGTCCATACCTGTGCCTGTAACAACAGCGCGGCCACGGCCGTATGCAACTGTAGAGCCCATATAAACCATATTTTTTCTGTCGCCCAGCGGTACTTCGCCGTTTGCTTCAGCAACAAGAACATCTGCGTGTTTTGTTACCGGTACAGATTCACCTGTAAGAGCCGCTTCTTCGATTTTCATGCTGGCGCTTTCGATGATACGTGCATCTGCAGGCACGCTGTCGCCTGCTTCCAGAACAATAACATCACCAGGCACCAGTTCTTCACTTCTGATAACAATCTGGTGGCCGTCACGGATAACCTTTGAAGTTGCTGCAGCGATTTCCTGCAGTGCTTCGATGGCAGCTTCTGCCTTTGATTCCTGGTAAACGCCCAGAACAGCATTGATGATAACAACAGCCATAATGATGATAACATCAGCAAAGCCTTCGCCGGAATAAGCGGCTGTCACACCTGAAATTGCAGCTGCAACGATAAGGATAATTGTCATAGGGTCTGCAAGCTGGTGCAGGAATTTTGAAATCAGGCTTTCTTTTTCGCCTTCTTTCAGCTTGTTAGGACCATATTTTGTCAGTCTGTCAGCGGCTTCCTGTGAAGAAAGACCTGCTTCTGTTACAGAAAGGTCCTGCATAATTTTTTGAAAATGTTCAAGATAATGTTTCAAAACTTTTCTCCTTTACTTTTTTGGCGTAGGTCTCTTTCAAAATAAAAAGAGACCCATCCGCCCATAAATGTGCAGATAAGTCTCGTCATTTCATACATTGCCAGAAGCTGAGGTCAGCTTCGGTTGTTGGCTATGTAACAGGTAATCTGTCGACTACTCCCTTATTTAGTATAAGTTTATCACAGCAAAAATTCAATGTCAATCAAATATTGGGCGAAAGTATGAAAATAATATGTAAAATTTGTGTATATTAAACAAAGTAAATGTATCGATAAGTTTTTACAGTAAAAAAGACTGCCCGAAGGCAGTCTTTCAATGATGTATTAATCAACAATTAAGCTTTTGCTACATCGATAATTGCTTTGATGTAACCTGCAGCGTCAACTACTGTAGCACCTGCAACTGCGTCTACTACAGCTTCTGCTTCACCAGCAACCAGAGTTTCCAGTTCAGCAATTGTTTTGCCTGCTACGTGTGCCTGGATAGCGTCGTAGTTAGCATCGATAGCTACTGTAGAACCTGCTTTGTCAGCCATGTTTTTGCTGTAAACAGCTGTGTCAACACGTTTGGAAACCAGTTTTACACCTTCAGCCAGGGAAGCTGTATAGTTTTCTGCATTTGGAACAGAGATCAGCTGGTCACCGGACATAAACTGGTATTCATCGATAAATGCAAGAACAACTTTTTCGCCATCTGTGAGGACTGTTGTTTCAGCAAAGCATTTTGTGCCGTGTGCAGCGCCCAGAGCAGATTTAAGAGAAAGAGCTTCCAGAGAACCTTCGTATGTAACTGCTGTTGCGTTCTGTGCAGCTTTTGCAGCTTCGATGATAACAGCGATGTAGCCAGCATTGTCAACCAGTGTTGCGCCTGCTACTGCGTCTGCTGCCATTTCGCCAGCAATTTCAGCTTCCAGTTCAGCAATTGTTTTGCCTGCTACGTGTGCCTGGATAGCATCGTAGTTTTTGTCGATAGCTACTGTAGAACCAGCTTTGTCAGCCATGTTTTTGCTGTAAACAGCTGTGTCAACACGTTTGGAAACCAGTTTTACGCCTTCAGCCAGTGAAGCTGTATAGTTTTCTGCATTTGGAACGGAAATCAGCTGGTCACCGGACATAAACTGATATTCGTCGATGAAAGCAGCAACAACTTTGTCGCCTTCAACTACTGCAACTGCTGTTGCAAAACATTTTGTACCGTGAGCAGCACCAAGAACGCGGCCCATTTTCAGTTCGTGGCTTTCAACTTTTTCGCCGCCGCAAGCAACGAGGGAGAGAGCCATTACAACTGTAAGAACCATTGCAATAAATTTTTTCATTGTATTTTCCTCCATAATATCAATATAACTATTTAGTTAAATATTGTTATATGTGATTATAGCAATGCATTTTCGCAGTGTCAAGAGCGAAAGTGACAAAATCACCAAAATCGATAAAAAATTACTCTTTTATAATTTTTCTGTAATATTTGCCGAATAAAAGCCTTTTATATTGATTTTATTATATTTTTAGATATATAGATGTCGAACACAAATTTATCGTATTGTAGTTTTATGAAACACAAATCCATATTTTATTTGGGTGTTTAATTTTTGTAGTAATATGATATACTGTAGTAAAGGAAGTGATAAAATGCTGGCACTTATAGTGGCCTATGACAACAACAGACTGATAGGCAAAGACGGTGGTATGCCCTGGTATATTCCTGGGGAGCTGAAAAGATTCCGCAGTCTGACAGAAAACAATGTGGTTATTATGGGGAGAAAAACCTATGAGTCCCTGGGCAAACCTTTGCCTGGCAGAATAAATATTGTGCTCAGCCGCAGTAAAATATTTGAAGGCGAAAATGTTTATACCGCAAAGGATCTGGAAGAAGCCATAGCCACAGCCAAAGAAAAGTGGCCGGATAAGGCCATCTTCATAGGCGGCGGTGCAAACCTGTACAGGCAGGTGCTGGATGATGTGGATGTAATGTATATCACCGAAATTGACGCAGAATTTGAGGGTGATACATATTTCCCGCAGTTCGATGAAAATCTGTTTACGAAAGAAATCAATGGCAGATACACAAGTACCGTTCCCTACACATATGTAACATATACAAGAAAATAAAGCAGAGGTCTGGCCTCTGCTTTATTACTGTAATGTTTCAGCTATTTATATACCAAAATAAAAAACCCACCTAAAGGAGGATAATACCTTTATGGTGGGTTTTTGTTATTTATAAATATTTGTTATGAAAAACAACTATTATTTAGCTGCCTGTTCAAGACAAAGTGCTACTGCATCCATAATTCTGTTGGATGTCAGTGTTGCGCCTGCAACTGTGTCAACATCGCATGTGTTGCCTGCAACGATAGCTGCTGGAACAGATTCCAGAGCGCCTGCTGCGATAGACTGTGTTTCGTTGTTGGAAACAACTTCAACAGCAGAGATTTTGCCGCCTGCGATTGTTGTTTTAACTGTCATTGGGCCTTCCTGACCGTCAACTTCAGCTGTGTATTCGCCGTCTGTCAGAGCTTTTGTCATATCGAAACGGGATTCTGTGTTTTCTACAACTTCTTTAACTGGCAGCATATCTTCTGTGATAACTGTCTGTGCTTCTTTGATTTTGTAGCTTTCGGCCATTTCGTTTGTCATAGCGTGTCTTGCAGCAAGTCTGCCGAATACGATAGGACCCATTACGCCTGTACCGCCGGATACGAATTTACCCCAGATGCCGCCAACTACTTCGCCAGCTGCATAGAGACCAGGGATTACAGCGCCATCAGCGTCAAGAACCTGACCGTTTGTGTTTGTTTTAACACCACCAAGTGTCATAACAACCAGAGCTTTCTGTGCGATAGCGTAGTATTTGTCGCCTTCAACTTTGTTGATTGCTACAGAGTAGTTGCCGTCAAGGGATTCCTGTGTGAATTCACGGCCGAATTCGTCTGTTTCGCCGGATTCAACGTGTGCGTTGTAATCAGCAATTGTTTTTGCAAGGTTGTCAGCGTTAACGCCGATTTTTGCAGCCAGTTCTTCGATAGAATCAGCAGAGATTACAAAGCTGTTGTATGGCATACCAGGACCATAGTAGTAGTTCCAGAATACGGATGAACCAAGTGTTTCAACAGATTCGATGATGTTGTCTGTGAAGATATCGTACTGGATAGCGTTTGTCTGCTGTTCCAGAGCAACTTCACGGATAGCTGGGTCAGCTTCTGTTTCTTTAACGAAACGGAGACCTTCCTGGTTTACGCAGATAGCGCCGTTTTTCCACATATATGTAGAAGCGATTTTACCAGGGCCAACGCCTGTGTCAAGACCCATTGGGAATGTTGGAACATAGCCCATTTTTTCTGCATCGATGAATGCGCCAACGTTCTGCATCATGTAGATACCGTAACCGTCTGCTGCATCAGAACCACCAACAAGGTAGTTTTCGCCGTTTTCTGTAAATGCGCCCATCATTTTCAGGTTGCCGGAGTAGCCGCCTGTTGCCATGATAAGACCTTTGTTTGCTGTGTAGAGAACTGTTTCGCCTTTTGCGTTTTCAGCAACAACGGACAGAACCTGGCCAGCTTCGTTGTTTACCAGCATTTTTGCTTCTGTCTGGAAGTCGATAGCGATTTTTGCTTCGCCTTTAACTACTGTATCCAGAATTTCGTGAGCTGCTGATTTGTATTTTGTTGCATCGTGTGCAGATGCTTTGTATGTTCTTGGGATAGGGTACAGAGCATGTTCTGGAGCGAATACAGACATTGTGCCTGTTGCGCGGTCTACAGAGAATTTGTTGTCAGACAGACCGTTGTCCCACAGCCACTGGATAGCTGCTACGTCTTCGTCAACATATGCACGGATCAGTTCTTCATCACCCAGGTTTGCACCGTTTTTGAGGATGTCCTGTACATAGGATTCTTTTGTATCTGCTACGCCGTCAATCTGCTGGATGATTGTTTCAGCACCGGACATAGAACCGCTTGTAAAGTTGAGGGAACCACCTGTTGTGGCTGTTTTTTCGATGATGATAACGCTTTCAGCGCCGTTGTCTACTGCTTCGATAGCTGCGGACAGACCTGCTGCGCCAGCACCAACGATAACAATGTCAGCTGTTTTAGTTACATCTGCTTCTACTGCTGGAACTGCGTTCTTTGGTGCAGAAGAGCAAGCAACCATTGAAAAAGCCATTGCCATTGTCAGAATAATAGCTGTAATTTTTTTCATTATTGTTTTCTCCTGTTAAATTGAAGTTTAGGTTTAAACTTGCATACAAGTAACAGTTTACTATTCAATAAAAAAATATCAATACATAAATCTCTATTAAAAATATAAAAATCATAACCAAATTTAAGATTATCTTGAAAAATAATAACATTATGTTAAACTTATATTAAATATTACATTATCATATATGGAGCAGAGAGATGAAATCCGCCGTTAAGATACTTACAGAAGAAAAGGCCGCCCAGCGCCTGGACAGTCTGGCCTATGATATAATCAGCGTAGCCTGGCTGGAAGAATCCAGCGCCAAGAAAAGCCCGAGAGATATTTTAAACTACTATAAAATACTGATTATGCACAAAGGCAGTGCCACGGTGTACATAGACAACACCCGATATTACATCAAAAAAGGGGACTGTGTACTGTTCAGCCCGGGGTCACTGTACCACGCTGAAATTTCTGACGAAAAAGGCTGCCGGTTTGCGGCAATCAACTTTGCCCTGTCCACACCTGTGCAGGACAGAGATTTCAGAGAATTAACCGGCATAAAAGGCATTGCCATCTATCCCCAGCTGGCATCTGAAAACATTGCCGCCAGCACTGTAAATATATTTGAAAACTGCTTTGCCGAAAGTGAAGGTCACTATTACCAGGTAACACTGCTGTTGAAAAGGCTGATAGGTACAATTTTTTATCTCGGCCACCGGGTAACACCGGAAAACGGCATAAAAAAAGCCCGCAGCAGCGAAGAAAACACCGTGCTTACCTGCCACAGATACATTATTAACAACCCGTCCGACAATGTGACTGTGGAAGACCTGTGCAGTCATTGCAATGTATCCCAGAGCTATCTGTACAAGTGTTTCAGCAATGTGCTGGGTGTTTCCACAAAGCAGTTTATCACCGCCACCAAGATGGATATCACCGCAAAGGAACTGCTGAAAACCGACAAAACCATAACACAGATAGCCGCTGAAAACGGCTATGGAAACAGCTTCCGGTTTTCCAATCTGTTCAAAAAGATTTATGGCATTTCACCATCACAGTACCGAACAAAAAACAGATAGCAAATGAATCTTTGTGGTGATGGGATAAGTTAAAACAGTCAGGTAAATTTGAATTTGGCGAACAGCCAAACGGGACGATGTGGGCATCGTCCCCTACGCTGGAGAGGTGGAACGGAGAGGGCGTAGCGCCTCTCCTTATAATAAATATGTATATGCCGATACACACATAAATCTTGTGCGCGTTGCGAACGGATGTGAGCAGTAGCGCTACTGTTTGTAAGGCAATATGGTACATATTTCGCGTTTAGGGGTGCGGGGGAATCGCAACCATAAACGGCCCTGAAAAACAATCGTCGCATACTGCGACGGGCTGAAGCCCCTCTTGTCTGCTCGTTGTTTTCCCTTCCTCCGTCTCCCTTCATCCGCCACTGGCGGCGGTCGACTCCGTCACCCACGTTTTGGT
>JAFZGF010000024.1 GCA_017555565.1 Oscillospiraceae bacterium | reverse complement strand
TACTACCTGACCGCCACAGCGTTCACATACACCGTTTACTACTTCTTCGTTAGCCAGAACAACTTTACAACCTGTACACCAGTTTACATTCATTTCCTTTTTATATGCCAGACCGTGTTTGTACAGCTGCAGGAAAATCCACTGTGTCCATTTGTAGTAATCTTTGTCTGTTGTGTTGATTTCTCTGTCCCAGTCAAAGGAAAGACCCAGGCTTTTCAGCTGTGATTTAAAGCGGGCAACATTGTTTTTTGTAACGATTTCAGGGTGAATGTGGTTTTTCATTGCAAAGTTTTCAGTAGGCAGACCAAAAGCGTCCCAGCCCATTGTATACATTACATTGTGACCTGTCATTCTTTTATATCTTGAAATGATATCCATGGCTGTGTAGGAACGTGGGTGACCTACGTGAAGACCTGCACCTGATGGGTATGGGAATTCAATCAGACCATAGAATTTTGGCATTGTTTTATCGTTTTTTGTTTTGAATGTTTTTTGTTCGTCCCAGATTTTCTGCCATTTGGCTTCTGTAGCTTTAAAATCGTATTTCATCTTTTTCTCCGTTTAATGTGCTGTGCACAATATTAATCTTCCATAAGTTCGATTTCGATTTCTTCGCCGTCTGCCCAAAGTTTATCCAAGTTGTAGTAATTTCTTGCTTCAGGGTGGAAAACATGTACAATAACGGTGTCATAATCCATCAATATCCAGTTTTTAGACTCGTAGCCTTCTACTCTTGAAGGGCGCATACCATGCTGTGTTTCTAGCTGGTATTCTACCTCGTCAGCCAGGGCTTTTACCTGTGTTGTGGAAGTACCTGTTGCGATTACGATATAGTCTGTAACGATTGTCAGGTCTTCAATTTTCAGCACTTTCACATCGTGTGCTTTTTTTGCGTCCAAAATTTTAGCGATAGCTGTGGATAGTTCTAAACCTTTCATATTTCCTCCTTGTAGATTTTATTTCCGGGCCGCTAACGCCCGGCTATCCCCTTTTGTTAAAAGGTTAACTATATTTTAAAACTTATTCAGTTTCAAATCAATAATAAAATTATTTTATTTTACTGCTGTGCTTGTGCATTGCCCAGCAGACCGCCGATTGTTGTGGTTGATGATGCTACCACACCCCAGTCACGTGTTACTTCACCTGCTGGTGTTGTGCCAGGGATTTTCAGGTCTTCAGCAGCAACATGGTCCTGATATGGTCTGAAGTATTCGTTCAGAATATCAGCCAGTTCTTCTTTTTCAAAATGCTGGATATTTGTCTCTCTTGTGTTGCCTTCGTAGATTACATTGTAGCCGTGTGTTGCAGGCTTGATAAGTGTCATATCGTTGAAATCAACACCAAAGCCGAATTTTGCCATAGAAGCAATTTTTGTCCAGTGCATATCTGTTGTAAGGTACTGTGTAAAACGGCTCATAACCTTGATAAAGTCACTTACATCCAGATTTTCTGTAAAGTTCTTGATAAGTGACGCATAGAAATATCTCTGTACTTCACCACGCTGTGTATCAGATGTAGGGTAGTTTCTGTTTCTTACAATCTGTTCCACATCTTCACCGCTGAGTGTATACCAGCCGGCTTCCGGAATTTTTACTGTTTCCTGGCCTGTTTTGCTGTCTTTCAAAACAACCTGACAAGGAACATACATTTCAAAGCCCCAGTCTATACCATTTACCATAGCAACAAATGCTTCCATATCCAGTGTCACATAGTGGTCTACTGGCAGTGCCAGTTTGTCATTGATGGCTTTTACCAGGTTCATAATCTGATTCTTTTCATTGCCGTGGGCATAAACGCCGTTGATTTTCTTGCTGCCGCCTGTTTTTACATCATCACCTATGTACACATCGCGTGGAATCTGCAGTGCAGAAACTTTGTTGGCTTCAACATCCATAGTAACATACATTATAACGTCTGTCATACCCAGGTCACGGCCTGTTTCGTAGTCGATACCACAAACCAGAACATTGATAACCTTGTCCTGCAAATCTTCTGCTGTACGGATATCTTCGTCAATGGTTTCGCCAGAATTATACATACCGCTGATAAATTTGTTTGCACCAAAGGCAATTACTGCCACTATCAGCAAACCTATACCCAGCTTTGCAAGAAAACGGTTTCTTTTCACCGCTTTTTTATGTCTTTTCTTTTCGCTTTCTGTAACACGACTGTGTTTATTTTCAGCCATTATTTTTTCCTCCGTGATTAAGTGCTGTGAAATAGTCCAGCGCCTCATAGCTGTCACTGTCTATTTCCCCGCCTTTTTCCTTCAGCCAGTTGATACTGTCCTTCAAAGCCTGCTCCATAGCTGTGTCAAGATTCTCTCTTGCCAGCTGTAAAAGCGGTTCTTTTTCAGGGAAATTTCTCTCCTCGCTAAGCATATCGGCCAGATAAATCACCTTTTCCAGATCACTCATATACCGTCTGCCGCAGGTATGGCTTTTTATTGCCATAAGTATCTCTTGGTCTTCAATACCCATCTCCCTGCGGGCAAAGTCCGCAGCTGCAAAGCCGTGCAAAACCGGCATTGGCTTGCGGTCTATTTTTTCAATTATATCACTTTGGCGTGCTCGGTGCAACATTATATCATCCGGTTGCTGCTTCATAATGTCGTGCAACAGTGCCGAAAGCTGCGCTTTTTGTCTGTCTACGCCATACATATCTGCCAGTTCCACAGCCAGCTTTGCCACATTGAAGGTGTGCTGTGCACGTTTTTCACGCAGCATAAGCGGAATAAGCAACATTGCTGTATTTATGTTTTTTTCGTAAAAATCAAGGGAATACAGCTTGTACTGTTCAATAATTGCACTCACTTTAACATCGCAAAGGGCAGAAATATCCTCCCCTGCTGCAGCCATAGAACGTACCTGTGTGGAAGACACTGGGAATACTGTATTCTTTATTACTACAGTGTCCGGAGAATATTTTTTCAGTCTTTCCACAGCTGCTTCCAGCTGAGGATTTTCCCCTTCTTCTCGGTCGAAAACAAGGTAAGTCACATTCTGTGCCAGGTATTCCCACTTAACCCATTTATGCATGTTTATGGCGCTGTCTGCACCGATTATAAAATGGATTTTTGAATCAGGATACAGATTTTTCAGATAATCGACAGTGATATAGCTGTAGCTTTTTTCAAAGCTGTTGCCTTCAAAATCAGACACTTCCATATCCACACCGATGTCGAAAAATGCCTGCTGCACAAGGTATTTGCGCACGGCAAAAGGTGCTTTGCAGCTGGATTTGTGCCCCGGTGAGCCTATAGGCATAATTATGATTTTATCGAATTTTTTATAGCCGAGTGCGGTTCGCAGTATGTTTTCGTGTCCGTTGTGGACAGGGTCAAAAGAGCCGCCAAAAAATAAAATGTCCATATTTTCCTTTGGAATTACAGAGTTGTAAGGTTTTTCAGGTCAAATTTAGAGTCT
The DNA here is from genome assembly GCA_017555565.1 of Oscillospiraceae bacterium. Classification (GTDB taxonomy): domain Bacteria; phylum Bacillota; class Clostridia; order Oscillospirales; family Ruminococcaceae; genus RGIG3102. The sequence goes on along the minus strand of JAFZGF010000024.1, from coordinate 19,313 downwards.
TTGTTTTTCTGTTTGAAAAGAACGATTTTTGAACCGATTGTCTGCACACATTCACAGCCCAGTTCTTCTGCCAGCAGAGCGCCTGCTTCTTTTGCAGAGTACATGCAGTTTTCCAGCACGTGGATTTTGATAAGTTCGCGTGCGTTGAGTGCTTCTTCGATGCCGCGTACGCTTTCTTCTGTAAAGCCTGTTTTACCAATCTGGTAAATTGCATTGAGTGGCTGTGCCTGACCGCGCAGGAATGCGCGCTGTTTAGATGTTATCATAGTATCTCCTTTTAATCTTGTATATAAATTAAGTAATTTGTAAATTTTTGGTTAATTAGCTTTATATTGATGCAATAATACTGCAGATGGGACGTCCCCAAGCCGTTTTATTGCTCATTAAAATGTTATCTTTGCAATTTCTTCGCCCAGCAGTCTCAATGCCTTGCCGCGGTGGGAGATTGCATCTTTTTCTTCAGCTGACATCTGTGAATAGCTGGTATCACCTACCATAAAGATAGGGTCATAGCCGAAACCACCGTCACCGATTCTTTCCCAGCCGATCCAGCCCTCACACTTGCCTGTGCAGACAACAGATGTATCTTCGCCGGTTTCTGTTGGGATATAAAGGCATACGCTGGAAACGAATGCCGCTGTGCGTTTTTCTTTTTCTACGCCATTCAGCGCATTCAGCAGTTTGTTGATGTTGTCATCGTCTGTGGCATTTTCGCCTGCATAGCGAGCTGTATAAACGCCAGGCGCACCGTCAAGAAAGTCAACTTCCAGGCCGGAGTCGTCGCTGATTGTAGGCATTTTGCAGATTTCAGCTATTGCTTTTGCCTTGATAACTGCATTTTCTGCAAATGTTGTACCATTTTCTTCAATTTCTATTTCAATGCCCAGTTCGCGCAGAGTCTTTGCATCGTGACCGAGAGCTGAAAGAATTCTTTTGATTTCTTTCAGCTTTTTTGCATTGTTTGTGGCCGCCGCAAAAATCATTTTACTGGGCCTCCTTTTCATCCAGGCTTACCAGTGTGTCAGCAAATGCCTGTGGGTCAAATGTCATAAGGTCGTCCATACCTTCGCCCACACCGATAAATCTTACAGGAACACCAAGGTTGCGTTTGATGGAAATCACGCTGCCGCCTTTTGCTGTGCCATCCAGTTTAGTGAGAACAATACCTGTTGCATCAGCAGCAGAGATAAACTCTTTTGCCTGGCTGATAGCGTTCTGACCTGTAACAGCTTCCAGCACAAGGAGAGTTTCCACACCTGCTTCGCTGTTGGCTTTTGTAACAACACGTCGGATTTTGGAAAGTTCTGCCATAAGATTTTTCTTGTTGTGGAGACGGCCTGCTGTATCGCAGATAACAATGTCATAGCCGTCGTTTGTAGCTTTTGTCACAGCGTCAAATATTACAGATGCAGGGTCTGCGCCTTCGTCGTGCATAACAATGTCCACACCTGCGCGGTTTGCCCATTCCTTCAGCTGGCTTGCAGCTGCTGCACGGAATGTATCACCTGCTGCCAGCAGAACTTTGTTGCCCTGCTGTTTATACAGATTTGCCAGTTTGCCGATGGATGTGGTTTTACCCACACCGTTTACGCCGATAATAAGGATTACTGTTGGTGTTTTGGAACAGTCCATTTCCTTTTCAGCACTCAACAGCTCTGTGATAATCTGTTTCATCAGTTCCAGTGCTTCCTGACCTGTTTTTACTTTTTCTTTTTTAACTCTTCTTTCCAGTTCGTCAACCAGATACTGGCTGGTTTCATAACCAACATCTGCCAGAATCAGCTGGTCCAGAAGATCTTCGTACATATCGTCATCTATCATTGAGCCGGAAAGGGCCTTTGTGATAGAGCCGAAAACACCGCCTTTGGTCTTTTTCAGACCAAAGCTCAATTTATCAAACAATCCCATAGTGTTCTCCTTTAGTTAAGAATAGATGGTGAAAGGTTGTTTACATCCAGCTTAAGAAGCTTGGAAATACCGTCTTCCTGCATTGTTACGCCGTAGAGCACGTCTGCGGCTTCCATTGTACCACGACGGTGGGTAATAACGATAAACTGTGTTTTATCACAGATACGTTTGAGATAATTTGCGTATCTGGTTACATTTACATCGTCCAGAGCAGCCTCGATTTCGTCCAGCACACAGAATGGTGATGGGTTATGGGCCAGGATAGCAAAGTAGATGGAAATGGCAACCAGCGCCTGCTCGCCACCGGAAAGAGCATTGAGACTTTTGATAACCTTGCCTGGTGGGCTTACCAGGATTTCGATACCGCTGTTAAGCACATCTTCTCTGTCTGTAAGTTCCAGACGGGCAGAGCCACCGCCGAACAGTTCGGCAAAGATACGGCTGAAATTTTCATTTATGATATCGAAACTCTGTGTGAAAAGTGTTTTCATTTCAGCATTCAGAGAATTTATCAGTTTTGTCAGCTGATTTCTGCTCTGCTGCAGGTCTTCCAGCTGTGCTTTGAGATATGTATATCTTTCGCTGACTTCCTTGTACTCTTCGATGGAAGCTACATTTACACTGCCCAGACGTCTGATGGCATTTTTTGTAAATACCAGCTGTTTTTTCATTTCAGCTTCGTCTGTAATTTCCACACAGTAATCTCTTGCAGTCCATACTGTCAGTTCGTATTCATCCCACAGTTTTGCGATGATTTCATCATATGATGTTTCCATCGACGCAATTCTTTCGCTGATTTTTGCCATCTGTGTAGACAGGTCTTCCCGCTGTTTGTGCAGGGCATTGTTTTCGTTGTTCAGCTTGGTTCTTTCCTGTTCAATTTCCATACGGATGCCTACAAAGGATTTGTTTTCAGCTTCCTTGTCAGCAATAAACTGTTGCAGAGACGCGATTTCTGCCTGAATTCCGGCAACAAACCGATTTTTTTCGCTGATTTGTGCATTGAGTGCATCAATATCAGAAAGGATTCGTTCTTTTCTGCTTTCACGGTTGGCAAGACTGCTTTCCAGCACGGTAAGGTTGTTCTTTTCAAGGGAAAGTGTACCCTGGAGAGATACAACATCCAGTTTTATCTGCTGGATATCAGCTGTCAGACTGTTCTGCAGGCGCAGGCTTTCTTCGTCCTGTGCACCCAGGCTGTCTATCTGTGCCTGGAGATGCAGAATCTGTCTTTCATCTTCTGCGATGAGTTGTGCCAGGTCCAGCTTGCGTTTTGTGTTGTTTTGCAGAGTCTTTTCGTAATTGTCTATATTGTTTTCCAGGTTTTCCACAGCAGTTTCATACTGTGTGTAAATCTGTGACAAGCGGGCATATTCAATTTCCGCACCTACTTTTTCAGAAGAAAGGTTGGAAATTTCCCCGTCACAGCCTTCGATCTGGCTGTTAATTTTATCCATGGCATCCTGGGCTGAAAGTCTGTTTTTATCAAGGGATACAAATTCTTCTTTCAGTTTTGCCAGCTTTGCCTTGTGGGCTTCAATTTCTGTTTTTCTTGTAAACAGACCTGAACTTTTGCTTACAGAACCACCTGTAAATGAACCGCCTGCGTTTACAACCTGGCCGTCAAGTGTAACAATGCGGTAGCGGTAGTTCAGTTTTTTTGCCAGTGAGGATGCAGAGTTGATATTGTCCACAATAACTGTTCTGCCCAGCAGGCTGGATATAATGTTGGCGTATCTTGGGTCTGTTTTGATAACGCTGTCGCCGGTTCTTGCCCATTCAGGCAGTTTTTCATTGAAAACAGCCGGTTTTACTGTATCCAGCGGCAGGAATGTGGCACGGCCGCCTTTAGAGGATTTAAGATATTCAATACTTCTTTTTGCGGCAGCTTCATTTTCTACCACAATGTTCTGAGCAGCTGCACCAAGGGCGATTTCAACCGCTGTTTCATAGCCTTTTTCAACTGTGACAAGCTGGGAAACGCTGCCCAGAATTCCGCCAAGGGCGCCCTCTTTACTGCGTTTAAGCACAAGTTTTACTGAATCATAGAACCCGTTAAGACTGTTTTCCATCTCTGTAAGGAATCGGATTCTGTCTTCGGTCTGTCTCTGTGATGAGATGTTGTCATCAGTCTGTTTTATTGCCATATCCAGCTTTGTCTGCTGTGAATTTTTCTTCATCAACAGGCCGCCGCGGATATTCATATTTCTTGTGATTGTTTCAGCAGTGATGTCGATAAATTCTTTTACATCATCTGCCTGCTTTTTGCTGTCCTGGGCATACTGCTGTGCTTTAGCCAGTTCTCCTTTAGCCAGAGAAATATTTTCTTTAACGGCATCATTGGTGCTGTCAATAGAGCCCATTTCGATTTTTTCATCCTGGAGACGGATGTTCACAGCGCTCATCTGTACAGACAGTCTGCCTTTTTCGTCACCTGACTGCACCACTTTTACTGCCAGGTCGTCCAGCTGCATCTGTACCTGTGCCTGCTGACGCAGTTTTTCATCGATTTCAGCAGATACTGCAGAAATCTTTTCTTCCAGGCGCTGTTTTGCACCGCTGTCTGCCATGCCTTCGTTTTCAAAGGCTGCCAGGTCAGTTTCAAGGCTGTTTATCTGATTCTGCGCATAGCCTTTTTCGCTTTCTGCAACTGCCTTCTGGCTGGTCAGCTGTGAAATATTGCTTTCAGCAGAACGGATTTCGTTTATATTTTCTTCGTTTTTAACCAGCAGGCTGTTGGCATAAAGATATCTTTCTTCAATATACTTTGTGCTTGCTTCCAGCTGGGAATTTACATTGTCGTAATCTTCTGTAAAAATTTCCAGTCTGCGCTGCTGTGCGCGGATAAGTTCCTTGGATTTGTCAACTGTGTCAATCCACAGCGAGATTTCCAGTTCCTTTTTCTTTGCGTCCAGTTTTATAAATTCTTTTGCTTTTTCGCTTTCTTTGCGCAGTGGTTCAACACGTTCTTCCAGGCCCATAAGGATATCTGTAAGTCGTGTGATATTGCCTTCTGCAGAATCCAGCTTTCTTTCTGCTTCATTTTTCTTGTATCTGAATTTTGCGATACCTGAAGCTTCTTCAAAGATTTCGCGCCTGCCTTCAGGCTTTGAAGTTACGATTTCACTTACTTTGCCCTGACCTACAACGGAATATCCGTTTTTGCCAAGACCTGTGTCAAAAAACAGTTCCTGAATATCGCGCAGACGCACTCTGGCGCCGTTTATATAGTATTCGCTGTCGCCGCCGCGGTAATATTTTCTCATTACCGCAACTTCGTCGCTTTCCACATCAAAAACACGGTCGGTATTGTCAAGGATAAGGCTTACTGATGCAAACCCCATAGGGCTGCGCTTCTGTGTACCACCAAAAATAATATCTTCCATTTTGCCTGCGGCACGCAGCTGGCTGGAACGGGTTTCGCCCAGTACCCAGCGGATAGCGTCAGAAATATTACTTTTGCCGGAGCCGTTAGGGCCTACTACCCCGGACATACCTTTTTCAAATTCTATTTTTGTTCTTTCCGGAAAAGATTTAAAGCCGTGAAGCTCAATAGCTTTTAAATACACTGTTTTTCCCCTTCCAAAATTCTGTAATCATCAATATTGATGGTGTTGTCTTGTTTTATAGTCACCCTGTAGCCCATTTTTGCCAAAGCAGTTATATTGGCTTTTTTCTGGCCGGTAGCCTGGGAACGCTGTCTGCCATTGACCACAATGACATATTCTCCCTGGGGCTTTGTGGCAAAATCTGCCATAAAGCTGTCCAGAAACATTCGGCTTTGCACCAGTTCTTTCAGGGCCGGATGATATGGGCCAGCCACAAGGCTGTTCTCCATACCTGTATCGGCGTGGAGGCCCAGTTTGATTATCCTGATATTTTTTTCGTTGAACATCTTTACTAAAACTGCAGATATTTCCACCGCCTGCTCTACAGTCAAAGGTGTATACATACGGTTTTGGTAAAGCTTTTCAAGTAAAGTGTCTTTCAGGATAAGGGTAGGATAAATTCGGACCGTGTCCGGCATTATCTGTATAAATTTTTCTGCTGTGTCCACAGCGTATGCCATATAGTCACTGCAGCCGTACAAGCCCGGCATCATCTGCAGACCAAGGGAGAACCCCCACTGCTTTATCAGCTGTGAAGCTGTAAATACATCTGCCACAGTATGTCCGCGCAGGTTCATCCTAAGCACATCATCCTGCATGCTCTGGGCGCCCAGCTCAATTGCTGTTACGCCGTATTCTTTGAGAATGTCAAGTATCTCTGGAGTGATGGCATCGGGACGGGTGGAACAGCGGATCCCCCTTGCCCTGCCCTGCTGCACAAAAGGGTAAGCAGCCTGCAAAAGTGCCAGCATATAATGGCGGTCAATAGCGGTGAAACTGCCACCAAAAAAAGCTATTTCATAACTTTCGCCTTCTTCTTTTGTATGTGGCAGAAACTCATCGCACAGTTTTTCTACCTCCTGCGGTGTGGGCGGGTTCTGTGTGCCGCTGATTTTCTTCTGGTCACAGAAGCTGCACTGGTTAGGACAGCCTTCGTGTGGCACAAATATTGATAAGTTTTTGTGTTTTATCATAGACTGTCCTTTCTGTAAACTGTATTTCCGGGTCGGTAAACCCGACCCCTACAGTTTTGTGGGATATTCCACAATTTCTGTAGGGGAGGCGTTTCGCCTCCCGTAAAAAACAAACTAATCCTTAAACCCCATCAGTGCCAGGGCTTCTTTTGCAGCAGCCTGTTCGGCCTGCTTTTTGCTTTTGCCTGTGCCTTTGCCTATAACATTGCTGTTAAGGTGTACTTCCACATTGAACACTTTGTTGTGGTCCGGGCCGCTTTCGCCAGTCACCACATAGCTCAGTCGTTCACCAGGGTTTTTCTGGATGATTTCCTGCAGCAGTGTTTTGTAGTCTTTCAGAGAAAGATGCGCCTCATCCAGGAAGCGACGTACAAATTTTTTGGCATTGTCCATACCGCCGTCAAGGAAGATTGCACCGATAACCGCTTCAAAAGCGTCAGCCAGGATAGATGGTCTTTTACGACCGCCTGTAGCTTCTTCGCCTTTGCCCAGCAGCATAAAATCACCCAGATGGATTTCGTGTGAATAACCTGCCAGGGCATCTTCGCACACAAGGGCGGCACGCTGTTTGGACATACGGCCCTCTGGCATATCAGGGTTTTCCTTGAACAGCTTTTCACTTGTTATCAGTTGCAGAACAGCATCGCCCAGAAATTCCAGTCTTTCGTTGTATGCCATACCGCCGCGGTTTTCGTTGGCGTATGAAGAATGTGTAACTGCAGTTTTCAGCAGATTTTTATCCCTGAAATGATAGCCGATATTTTTTTCCAGCTGTTTCATTATTTTTCCTCCAGACTGGCAAGTTTTTCGCCAACAATACCAGGAACATCAAATTCAGCACAAAGTTTTGCCTGTTTGATAACATTTTTGAATGCGAGTGCATCAGAAGCGCCGTGTGCTTTGATAACAGGTTTGTTTACACCCATTACAACGCCACCGCCATAATATCTGTAGTCCATTTTGGACTTGAATGCGCCCAGCTGGTCTTTCAGCAGAAGAGCGGCAATTTTAGTTTTAAGGCTTGTCTTGAACATTGTTTTCATCATGCCGTACATAAAGCCTGCACAACCTTCAACAGATTTCAGTGCGATATTGCCGGAGAAACCGTCTGCAACCAGTACATCACAGTGGTCAATAAGAACATCACGGCCTTCGATGTTGCCAACGAAGTTGATATGTGGGTTCTTTGCCATAAGTGCGTGTGCTTCGCGCTGTGTTTCAGGACCCTTTGTTTCTTCAGCACCGTTGTTCAGCAGACCTACTCTTGCAGGTGTTCTGCCCATAACTTTTTCCATATAAACAGAACCCATAACAGCAAACTGGTCCAGCATTTCTGGTCTTACTTCATTGTTTGCACCGCTGTCGATAAGCATAAATCCTTCTGGGTGTGCACCTGGTACAACTGCACCCAGGGCTGGTCGTTTACAGCCTTTAAGTCTTTTTACGATAAATGTTGCGCCCATAAGTACAGCACCGGAAGAACCGCCGGATACCATAGCATCGCCTTCGCCATCAGCAAGAGCTTTGAAAGCAACGTGGAGAGAAGTGTTTGTTCTTTTCTTTACGATGGACATTGGGTCTTCGTGAATATCAAAAATATCGTCTGCCTGTTTGAATGTAAAACCTGTTGTATCGATGTTGTTTTCTTTACAGCAGGCTTCCATTTTGGCGATATCACCAACAGCCAGGATTTCAACGCCCATTTCTTTTACAGCCCAGGCTGCACCTTTAAGTGGTTCCAGTGGGGCGTGGTCGCCGCCGAATGCATCAAGAATAATTTTCATTTCAGTTTCTCCTTTCGTTTAGAGAATATATAAATTGGTTGGTTTAAAAAGGTAATTTTTTGCCGCATTTAGGGCAAAATTCAAAATCCGCAGCAAGTTTTGTACCGCAGTAAGGGCAATATATGGATTCCTCGTTTTCTGTAGAAAAATCCATGTCTGTCTGCTGTGAATGAAATTTTTCATTCCATGGGTCAGGTTCTTCTGTACTGTCCACAATATCAAATGCTGAATATCTGTTTTTGTTTGTGAAGTTGTGAACATTCTTTATCAGCTCTGTAACCATCAAAACTATAAAGCCTATGCCAAAAACCGGAAATATAATCGGTGCACCTGCTGATACCGCCATAATTGTCCAGAAAATTGCAAAAATAATTCCAAAGACCGCCCCTATAATGCCTTGCCCGGAATTAAAACGGCCAGGTTTTATGCTTTTCATAATATACCCCCTTAAAAAGTCATATCTATTTCTTCAATAGCGGCCTTGCCCCTTACAGACAGAGCCATATATCGTTCACGTTTGTCGCGGATATGATTTTCCAGCGGTGGCAGGATGCCCATATTGGCGCCCATCGGCTGGAAGTCTTTGTTTGGAGTAGTAATATAGTTAAGCAGCGCGCCACTGATGGTTGTAAGGGCTGGAATCTGTGGCTGAACACCCTTCAGTCTGCACCACACAAAATAGCCTGCCAGCAGACCGCACATACTGCTTTCTGTATAGCCTTCCATACCTGTAATCTGGCCTGCAAAGTACACGTTAGGGTATTCTTTCAGATTCAGATTGTTTGTAAGTACAGCAGGTGAGTTGATAAAGCTGTTGCGGTGCATTACACCGTAACGCACAAACTGTGCATTTTCAAGTCCCGGAATCATGCCGAAAACCCTTTTCTGTTCGCCCCATTTCAGATTTGTCTGGAAACCAACCAGGTTGTACATTGTTTTTTCCCGGTTTTCACATCTCAGCTGAACGTTTGCCCAAGGACGATGACCTGTGCGTGGGTCGCGCAGACCTACCGGTCTCATAGGGCCATAGCGCAAAGTATCTGCACCGCGGCCTGCCATAACTTCTACCGGCATACAGCCTTCATAAACTGTAAGATCCTCTTCAAAGCTTTTCAGCTCTGCGCGTTCAGCATTTACAAGAGCTTCATAAAAAGCTTCGTATTCTTCCTTGTTGAATGGACAGTTGAGGTAGTCGTCATCGCCTTTTCCGTAACGGCTGGCGGCGAAAACCTTGTTCATATCGATGCTGTCTGCCATAACGATAGGTGCTGCAGCGTCATAGAAAGACATACCTGCACCGCACATATCCTTGATTTTGCCGTACAGAGCACCCTCTGTAAGAGGGCCTGTGGCAACAATTGTCAGCTCATCTGTGTCGATATCTGTTACTTCTTCATAACAAATTGTTATATTTGGATGATTTTTTACTTTTTGTGTAATTTTTTCACTGAAAATATCTCTGTCAACAGCCAGCGCACCGCCTGCAGGCACTGCACATTCGTATGCGGCTTCCAGCACGATGGAACCAAAATGTTTCATTTCATTTTTCAGCATACCCTGGCAGGAGTCTTCACGCATGCTTTTCAGACTGTTGGAACAAACAAGTTCAGCGAAATTTTCATTTTTATGTGCAGGGGAGAATTTTACCGGTTTCTGTTCATACAGTGTAACCTGTACACCGCGCTGTGCCAGAAAATATGCTGCTTCACAGCCGGCAAGACCTGCCCCAAGAATTTTTACTCTTTTTTCCATAATCAGTTTTCTGTCTTTTTCTTTCTGCCTCTTGTGGCCGGTGGGGTCACACTGGCGTTTGGACAGCCCTCTTTAATACAATGAGGCTGTGCGCCTTTGGCGGATTTTTTGAACATTGTGCTGCCGCACAGTTCACACACTTTGTCTGTAGGTTCTTCCCAGGACATAAAGCCGCAGTCTGTACCGCTTTCGCAGGCATAGAATACTCTGCCTTTTTTGCTGGTAAGCTGCAGTATTCTACCGCCGCATTTTGGGCAGGCACCTTTTGCATATTTCACAATTTTCTTTGTGTTTGTACATTCAGGGAATCCGCTGCAGGCCATAAATTTACCATAGCGGCCTGTTTTGATAACCATAGGTTTGCCACATACTTCGCAGATTTCATCAGTCATAACATCTGGCACTTTCACCTTCTGGCCATCCATTTCCTTTTCGGCTTTTTCAAGGTCAGCAGAGAATATGTCGTAAAATTCGCGGATTACATCTGTCCATTCTGTGGTGCCTTCTTCGATTTTATCCAGGCTGTCTTCCATATTTGCGGAGAATTTAACATCCACAATATTGGCAAACTGGGCAGCCAGCACATCGTTTACTGTAAGGCCCAGGGCTGTAGGGACAAGTTTTTTGGCATTGCGTTCCACATAACCGCGTTCGATAATCGTGTAGATGATCGGCGCATATGTGGATGGACGGCCGATGCCGTTTTCTTCCAGAGCCTTGATAAGTGTGGCTTCTGTATATTCGCTTGGTGGCTGTGTGAACTTCTGTTCTGCCTCCATTTCACGCAGTTTCAGTTTTGTATCCTTCTCCAGCGGTGGCAGAGCTGTTTCCTTTTCTTTCTTTTCGTCTGTCTGTTCTTCATAAAGAGCTGTGAAGCCATCAAAAAGAACTGTATAGCCGGTGGCTTTGTACAGATGGTTAAGGCAGGAAATATCAACGCTTACTGTTTCCTGGATGGAGTCAGCCATCTGGCTGGCCATAAAGCGTTCCCAGATAAGTTTGTACAGCTTTGCCACATCACCTGACAGACTGCCGTAGGCAATTTCAGGTGTAATATTCACATTTGTAGGGCGGATAGCTTCGTGGGCGTCCTGGGCATTGTTTTTTGCCTTGTAGTTTCTGCGGTAAGGTGGCACATATTTGTCACCGTATTTTTCGCCTACAAATTTCTTGGCGGCAAAATATGCTTCGTCAGAAATGCGCAGGGAGTCTGTTCTCATATAAGTGATAAGACCCAGTGTACCGAAACCTGCCACTTCCACACCTTCGTACAGAGTCTGTGCCGCACGCATTGTTCTGCTGGCTGTAAAGCCCAGACGACGGCTGGCCTCCTGCTGAAGTGATGATGTGGTGAAAGGTGGTGCAGGTACGCGTTTTCTTTCACCTTTTGTGATTTTTTCTATTTCAAACTGTGCATTTTCACACTGCTGTTTGATTTCGTACGCCTGCTGTTGGGTTGCAACAGTCATTTTTTTGCCGTCTGTGCCCCAGTATCTTGCTCTGAATTTTTTAGCAGAGCCGGCAGGAGTCAGCACAGCGTCAATATTCCAGTATTCCTGTGGGATAAATGCTTCGATTTCTCTGTGTCTGTCCACAATCAGTTTTACTGCAACTGACTGTACACGGCCTGCAGACAGGCCACCCTTGACCTTTTTCCAGAGGAATGGTGACAGTTTGTAACCAACAATTCTGTCCAGAATTCGTCTGGCCTGCTGGGCATTGATAAGGTCCATATCGATGGTGCGCTTGTTCGCCATACCGTCTGTGATACCTTTTTTTGTGATTTCGCCAAAGGTCACACGGTTTGACTGCTGTGTATCCAGCTTCAGTATATGTGCCAGGTGCCAGGAAATAGCTTCGCCTTCACGGTCCGGGTCAGTTGCCAGGTATACCATATCGCTGGCTGCGGCCATTTCTTTCAGTTCTTTGATAAGTTTGCTTTTGCCTGGGATATTTATATATCGTGGTTTGAAATTATTGTCAAAATCAATGGCAATCTGACCTTTTGGCAGGTCGCGTATATGGCCCATTGACGCAATTACATTGTAATCCTCACCCAGATATTTTTTGATAGTCTTTGCTTTTGCAGGTGATTCCACAATAACAAGATTTGACATATTTTTCTCCTTGTATTCAAAATGGCTTTCGCCATTAAAGTATGCTTATTTTGTGCGTATATATTCGCCGCTGTCGGTGTGCTTTATCCATCCGTCCATTTCAAGTGCTGTAAGGGTAGCTTTTACAATTGCGGCTTTCAGCCCGCAGGTGCGGATAATGGTATTGGTGTTCATCTGCCCGTCAATTGCATTGAGCACGGCCAGGGAAATCTCATCAAGCGCAGGTGTTTCCACTATCGGCTGTTCCTGTACACCTTCAGTCTGTGGAGTATAGCCAAGATACTCCATAATCTGACTGCCTTTTGTAACGGCTTTCGCAATACCGTCCACCAGCAGTTTGTTTGACCCGCTGTATGCCGGGCTGAATATGCTGCCCGGAACCGTAAACACCGGTTTGTCGTACTCGACAGCTCTGTTTACTGTTGCCAGACTGCCACTGCGTTCTTTGGCCTGCACTACGCACAGTGCATCGCTTGCGGCGGCAATAAGTCTGTTTCTTGCGATAAAGTTCGCGCTATAGTAAGGATAAGTGCAGTAATATTCGCTGATTACCAGATGCTCTGCACACAGTTTATCCTGAAATTTTATGTTGGTTTTTGGGAAATATTCATTCAGTGGTGTACCGAGAAATGCCACCGTTCTGCCACCTGCATTTACTGCAGCTTTGTGGGCAATGGTGTCTATCCCCTGGGCCAGCCCGCTGACAACTACACCACCCAGCTGCGCAATATCTTCCGCTATCATATTGCAGGCCTGCTCACCCTCGCCATTACAGCGGCGGGAACCTACGATACCCACAGTATATTCTGATTTGAGCAGATTCAAATCGCCCTTGTAAAATATAACCAGCGGCGTATGGGGAATGCTTTTAAGTCTTTCCGGAAAATCCCCGTCATTGTAGTTTACTGATTTTATGCTGTTTTCTGTGTGGATGCGGTATATATCTTCCACATCCTCCAGAGATGTAGTTGCGGCGGCCTCTGTCTGTCGTTCTGTAAAAATATTGAACTGCTTCAGACTGTCACGGCAGTTGTAGTAAAACCGCGGACCAAACCCACTCTGGGCAATCCGGCCACCATTGGAGCAGTTTACACCCATAATGTGTGCAAACCATATGTCGTACAGCTGTTTCATTATCTCAGCTCCCACATAAGCACTGCGGCGGAAACCGCAGCATTGAGAGATTCAATTCTCTCGCTCATAGGAATTTTCAGTCTGATTTTACAGCTTTCAATTACATCGTCAGACAGTCCGTTACCTTCGTTGCCGATATACAGCGCCACAGGCAGGCTGGTTTTTACAGTGCCCAGCTCGCTGGCACCATCAAGGCAGGCGGCCACTGTTGTAAAGCCTTTTTCGTTCAGTTTCTGTGTGAAACCCACCATATCGGCCACTTTCAGCACATTCAGCTTTACGCTGGCTGTCATTGATGTGCGGATAACCTTGCGGGAAAACACATCGGCACATTTTGCGCTGACCACCACATTGTCATAGCCAAAGCCCAGGGCTGTTCTCATAATTGCACCCATATTGTTAGGGTCCTGTACATCCTGCAGTACCAACAGTTTGTCTGCCGCAAAAATCCCATCTTCATCGGCATTTTTCATTTCAAAAACAGCCCACACGCCATCTTCTGTCTTGCCTTCGCTGAGTTTGTCTGCCACAGCAGGTGACACAGTGTACACATTGTTTTCAGGCAGGCGGTGGCTGAATTTTTCGTATTCAGTATTCAGTACAAATACAGCCTGGTGCACAAAACCCGCATCAATGATGTCCAGCACCACCTTGGAAGTTGCGGCAAAAAACACACCGTTCTTTCTGCGGAAAGAAGTATCAGTTGCAATCTTCAGTGCATTTTTGATTTTTGGATTGTCTTTGCTTTCGATAAAATTTACCATAATTTCACCTTTCTGCGCCCGGCAAAGTCTTTTACTGTCTGTAAAAAATTTTGCCCAAAGCAGCTTTTTTTCAAGTAAAATTTCGCCTTATATATAAGGAATTAAGTACAATATATCTGCGGTTTATCCGCCCGGACAAACCGCAAACACGCCAAAATACCCCTTGGAAAAAGGGGTTTATAACGCGAATTACGCCCTGACACTTTTGTGCCAAGGCGTGAATTTATATATTACAGAGCTTTTTTAGCAACTTCTACCAGTGAAGCGAAAGCTGCTGCGTCATGGATAGCCATTTCAGAAAGCATTTTTCTGTTCAGTGTGATACCTGCTTTTTTCAGGCCGTTCATGAATGTGGAGTAGTTCATGCCGTGCATTTTAACTGCAGCGGAGATACGTGTGATCCACAGTCTGCGGAAATCTCTCTTTTTCTGTTTTCTGCCAGCGAAAGCGTAGTTACCGCTTTTCATAACCTGCTGTTTAGCCATTTTGAAGTGTTTGGATTTTGCACCGTAATAGCCTTTAGCAAGTTTCAGTGTTTTATTTCTTCTTTTGCGAGTCATCATCGCGCCTTTAATACGAGCCATTCTATTTTCTCTCCTTTAATATCAATCTTAGTTAAACAAATTTACACAAATTAAGCGTATGGCAGCAGCTTTTTGATTGTAGCTGTGTTTGTTTTATCTGTGTAGCCACCTTTTCTAAGGTTTCTTTTTCTCTTAGTTGACATTTTTGTCAGGATATGGCTTCTAAAAGCTTTACCTCTTTTGATTTTGCCGTTTTTTGTCAGCTTAAATCTTTTTTTAGCGCCTGTGTGTGTTTTGATTTTGTACTTCATTGGATATAATCCTCCTGTTTATTTTTTTGATGCTGGGGCAATAACCATCTGCATGCTTCTGCCTTCGAGCTTTGCCTGTTTTTCGATAACGCCGCCTTCAACAGCTTCACCAAAACGGGCCATTACATCAAGACCTGCTTTGGAATGAGCCATTTCACGGCCTCTGAAACGGATGCTTGCTTTAACTTTATCACCGTTTTTAAGGAACTTGTTTGCCTGATTTACTTTTGTGTTAAAGTCATTTGTATCAATGTTCAGGGACAGACGAACCTCTTTGATTTCAACAACCTTCTGGTTCTTTCTGTTTTCTTTTTCTTTTTTAGCCTGTTCGAAACGGTATTTACCGTAGTCCATAACACGGCAAACAGGTGGGTTTGCTGTAGGAGCAATTTTTACCAGGTCAAGATTTGCATCTTCGGCCAGTTTCAGGGCTGCGCTTGCGGACATAACGCCCATCTGGCTGCCGTCTGCACCTATAACTCTCACTTCTTTGTCTCTGATTTCTTCATTGATTTCAAGTTCTTTTTTTGTACTAATGATAAAGCACCTCCATATTCATATAAGCAAATTTAAAAAAGCACGAGCATACAGCCCGTGCTAAATAAACATAGTTCGCGGAAGGCCCGAAGCCTCCGTATACTTTGAATATTGACCCGTCCGCCATTGCAGAACAAGGTGAGCACATGCTGTTGCTACTTTATTGCGTAAAAGATTATACCACAACAAAACCTGTGTGTCAACACATTTTTCCTTTATTTTTCAAGGAATTTCAGGTTTTTGTGGCCGAGTAAAAAGATACCATACAGCAGGTATTTTTGCAATATATTTTAGGTATAAACGGGAAATTTTTACCAATGATACAATCACAGTATCTGTTTTACGGGAGGATTTTATGAAAAAAAGCGAATTGAGCATTATACTGGGGCTGATTCTGACCTTGGTAATAACATATATCAGCGATACCAACGTCCAGGCGGCACAGATAAGACAGCAGACACTGCGCCTGCACATCATAGCCCAGGACGACAGCAACGACGCCCAGAATATCAAAATGCGGATAAAAGAAGAAATAACCAACATTGCACCGGAAATTTACTGCAACGCCAAAAACTTTGAAGACGCTGTAAAAATTACCGAGAACAATCTGGATTTTATACAGCAGATAACAGACAATGCACTGAAAAACCTTGGCGCTGACTATACCAGCCACTGCAGTATGGAGAATTTTTATTTTGACACAACTGAATATGACGGTTTCACAATGCCCCGGGGTGAATACACAGCCCTGACAATAAGACTGGGCAAAGCCAGTGGCAAAAACTGGTGGTGTGTTATATACCCAACTCTGTGCAGCGCCACAGGTGGTGAGTATGAAGACGATGATGCCAACACCTTTATAGAAACCGAGAAATTCCGTATAAAATTCAAGGCGGTGGAATTGTGGCAGAAATTTGTAAATACAATTTCGGATAACAGCCCGGAAGTATATGATAAAATAGAATAACTTTCTTTTCATCTCCACTCTCTTATGGTAAAATATTTTCAAAGAGAGGTGCGTAATATGAAAAAGTATATTTATGAATATGTGAGAGTTGAAATGCCACAGTCTTTTCTGAAATTTCCAACAATGGAAGAACACAGAGAGATTATAACAGAATACGGCAGCAACGGCTGGAGATATGCAGGCAATATCCGCATCAGCCAGACCAACGCAGGTGGCTCTCTGGGCTATGATCTGATTTTTGAAAAAGAAATTGAAGAATAAAAACAAAGGGAACTCCTGAGAGTTCCCTTTTACTTTTATTCTACTGTATATTTGTCGTCGTCAACTTTGTTCAGTTTCATACCGTAGAAAGCTTCACAGATTTTAATAAAGTCTTCTGTGTCTTTTACGCCTGCTGTTTCGTATGCAGAGTGCATAGCCAGCTGTGGCAGACCGATATCAACTGTGTTGAGGGCAACTCTTGTATTGGAAATATTGCCCAGAGTGCCGCCGCCCATAATGTCACTGCGGTTTGCAAATGTCTGGTATGGAATATCCAGGTCGTTCAGCAGACCTTTGAATACAGCTGCAGAGATAGCGTCTGTTGTGTAACGCTGGTTTGCATTGTATTTGATAACCACACCTTTGTTGATTGCAGGGCGGTTTGTAGGGTCAGAAATGCCAGGCTGGTTAGGGTGTACAGCGTGTGCATTGTCTGCGCTGATCATAAAGCTGTGTGCCAGAGCTTTGCGGTATGTGTTTTCATCGCCGCCAAGAGCTTTTACCACTCTGTTGAGTGTGTCGAAAAGGAATGTGGATGCTGCGCCCTGTTTTGTGCTGCTGCCAACTTCTTCGTTGTCAAAAACAGCCAGAACAGACATTGCTTTTACATCTTCCTGTGCAATAAAGCCTTTCATTGACGCAAATGCACACTGCAGGTCGTCCAGTTTGGCAGAGCAAACAAATTCGTTGTTTGCACCCAGAACTGTGCCTTTCTGTCTGTTGTACAGGAACAGGTCGTGACCGATAATGTCTTCTTCCTTAACCCCTGCTTCTTTTGCTACTGTAGCCATAAAGCCAAGGCCTTCTTCTTTCAGAGCGAACAGAGGCAGCATATCAACCTGTGGATTGAATTTTTTGCCATCGTTCATATTTCTGTCCATATGGATAGCAAGGTTAGGGATAATCAGCAGGTCTCGGTCGATGTTAACCAGCTTCTGTGTATATGTGCCGCCTTCGCGCACAATAAGACGGCCTGCAACAGACAGTGGTCTGTCCATCCATGTGGACATAATCATGCCGCCATAGCGTTCTGTGTTAAGTGTAAGATATGGACCTGTAGTAATCTGTGGGTTTTCCTTGATTTTGAATGTAGGGCTGTCGCAATGGCTGGCAACAATGTTGAATGCAGGCAGGCCTGCTTCAGGCACTCTGAAAGCCAGCACAGAAGAATAGTTGCGGCATACATAGTAACCTTTGCCTTTTTCCAGCTGCCAGTCGTCCTGTTCATACAGACGTGTAAAGCCTGCGTTGTCCAGACGGTCAGAGATAGTTTCAACAGCGTGGAATGGTGATGGGCTGTTTTCAATGAACTGCAGAAGTTCGTTTATATTGTTCATAGTATTTCTCCTGAAAATATTATTTATTGGTTTTATGATATAACAGCCTATTTTCTTTGTCAATAAACAAGGCAAAGATAGACAAAGGTCAATATATATTTTATAATTAAGGCATAGATAATTTATTGCCATAACCTTAAACGCGAAAGGAGAATTACTATGACAAAACAGCAATTTCCACCTTTTGAACCCGTAAAAATCGACGAAAAATTCTGGGCTATTGAACAGGGCGGTGTACGCTGCTATCTGTTTGAGGGTGAAGATATGGCCCTGCTGGTAGATGCCGGCTTTGGGGGAGATTTGAAATCAGTGTGTGAAAAACTGACAGACAAGCCTATCCAGCTGCTGATTACCCATGCAGACGGCGACCATATGGGTGCAGCCTGGCAATTTGGCTCATATTATATGCACCCAAGTGAATTTTCCTATTACGAAATGAGAAACTCAAAACAGCCTGACGCTATTCCTATATGGGAAGGTGAAATAATAGATATAGGTGGCTGGAAGTTTGAAATCGTATTTATCCCTGGGCATACACCGGGCAGTATCGCTCTGTTGGAAAGGGAAAAAAGATTTATTCTCACCGGTGATACAGTGGGCAATGTGCCGATATATATGTTTGGTAACGGCAGAAATCTGACTGCATATCTGGCATCCATCAAAAAGCTGAAAGAAATTCAGGACTGCTTTGACGAAATATGGCCAGCCCACGGCAAACGGCCACTGCCGACAGCAATACTGAAAGACCTGTGCCTGCTTGCAGGGGAAATCACCACCGGTAAATGGCCACAGCCACAACCTGCCCCTGCCCATATGCCGGAAGATGTGAAAGTATACGGCAACGATAAGGTAAGTTTTTATCTTAAAAAATAATTTCAAGTAAAATCACAATGCTATAAAAAATGCTCTGCAAAAAATACAGAGCATTTTTTGTGTTTATATTTTGAATAAGATTTCCCTGTTTTTACCGCACAATAAAATCACATTTAATTTATTTGACATATTGGGATTTTGTGAATAGAAAGGGGTTCGGGGAATGTTCCCCGAATAACAATAGCGAAGTCTGCGGAGAACAAGCAGAGAGCCAGGGTAAGCAAAGCGTAGCTTAGCTTACAGGTGGCGATATGCTTGTGTAAATCGAGGAAAAATTACAGTGCGAAGGAACAAAGTGAATGAGGTTTGTAATTTTTCCCGATTTGTAGCAGACGAAGCATACCACACTTGTGCAGCGTTGGGGCGTGGGGGAATCGCAACCATAAATGGCCCTGAAAAACAATCGTCGCATACTGCGACGGGCTGAAGCCCCTCTTGTCTGCTCGTTGTTTTCCCTTCCTC